>DATJWU010000032.1:0-6879 GCA_035501055.1 Thermodesulfovibrionales bacterium | reverse complement strand
TCCTGCTTTTTGCAGTGATCGATCATGTGCCTGAGAGAGAAGGCTGGTTATGTTTGAACTGGATATCCCGGGTTTTGGCCATGTGAGACTCACGCATCTCGTATCGGATTTCACGGGAACGCTTTCCGTTGACGGGAGGCTGCTGCCGGGAGTGAGCGATCAACTGAAGAGGATCGCCGAATTCCTGAGCGTGCATATAGTGACCGCAGATACCTTTGGCATGGCAAGAACCGAACTGCAGGGTGTGGATTGTGAGATCCTTATTCTCGAAGGCGAAAATCATGACATACAGAAGGAGAAGTTTGTGGAGACGCTCGGCGCTGAAGAGGTCGTCGCCCTGGGCAACGGGAAGAATGACCGGAAGATGCTTGAGGCTGCGAGAATCGGCATTGCGGTGTGCGAGCAGGAAGGGTGTGCGACGGACGCCGTCAAATCAGCGGACATTCTGGTCACCTCTACACGTGATGCCCTTGACCTGTTGCTCAATCACAAGAGACTGAAGGCTACGTTGAGGTTCTGAAGGGAGATGGAAGAGAGAAGGATTTTCGGAGTCGGCAAGAATGTCTTCATCACGGGGCTCGTGAGCCTTTTCATGGACATGAGCTCTGAAATGATCTATCCCCTTGTCCCTCTTTTTCTCGCGAATGTCCTCGGAATAAACAAGTCGGTGATCGGTCTTATTGAGGGGATTGCGGAATCCACGGCGAGCCTTCTCAGGGTATTTTCCGGATGGTTTTCAGACCTGGTGGGACGACGGAAGGGGTTTATGGCCCTCGGCTACGGGATCTCGACATTGAGCAGGCCCCTCATTGCCGTTGCGACGGGCTGGCACACCATCCTCGGCGCGCGTTTCATCGACCGCTTCGGCAAGGGCATCCGCACCGCACCGCGAGACGCGATCATCGCAGAATCGACGCCCGGGGAATTTCTCGGCAGGGCATACAGCTTTCAGCGTTCGATGGACACCCTGGGGGCGGTGATCGGCCCGGCCCTTGCGTTCTTTTTCCTTACGGTGTTTTCGAATGACTACCGGAAGGTCTTCTGGCTTTCGATGGTCCCGGGAGTGATCGCGGTTCTCCTCATCCTTTTTTTTATCAGCGAGAGAAGAAAGAGAGGTCCTGCGCGTGCAGAGAGGCCGAAGCTTTCGTTCAAACATTTTGACCGGAGGTTCACCTTTTTTGTCCTTATCGCGGCCCTCTTCGCTCTGGGAAATTCGAGCGACGTTTTCCTGATCCTGAGGGCTCAGCAGACGGGCATACGAACAGCCATGATCCCGGTCCTCTATCTGACCTTTAATGTCATCTATTCGGTTACGGCCGTTCCCGCGGGTATGGCGGCCGACAGGTTTGGAAAGAAACGGATTATTCTCGCCGGCTTCATCCTCTTCACCCTCGTCTATCTCGGGTTCAGTATCGCGAGGGGACGCGGGGCTATATGGGGCCTCTTCTGTCTTTACGGGGTTTTCATGGGCCTTACGGACGGCACACAAAAGGCGTTCCTCGCCACGATCATCCCGCCTGACTTCAAGGCCACGGCGTTCGGTGTATACCACACGGCGACCGGCCTTGCGATGTTTCCCGCAAGTTTCATCGGCGGCTGGCTCTGGGACCACGTCTCGCCAGGGGCAACGTTCTTTTACGGAGCAGTAACCGCCGCACTGTCGTCGGTACTTTTCCTGATCTTCATGATAAGCGCGAAGAGGGCGGCGTCAGAGCCGAAGAGGAGCTGAGCCAGTACCTACTACATCGTGAGAAGAATCCTTCTTCTGGTTCCCCTGCTGCTGGGCATCACAGCCCTGACGTTCACCCTCGTGAAGACCCTTCCCGGAGACCCGGCGCTCAGTCTTGTGGGCGAAAGGGCGAGCCCCGAGGTCATCGAGAGCATACGCCGGGAGCTGAAAACAGACCAGAACGTTTTCGTGCAATACCTGGGATATCTGCGGCTCCTCGGAAAAGGGGAGTTCGGCCGCTCGTATTTCACCAACAGAAAGGTCAGTGACGACCTTATCGCGAAATTTCCGAATACGCTTCTCCTCGCGGTCGGGGCGATGACGATTGCGGTACCGTTGGGGATCTTCCTCGGTTTTGCGGCGGCGGTGAAAAGCGGGACTGCTACGGACAGGATGATTTCATCCTTTTCGGTCATCGGCCTGAGCCTTCCGGTCTTCTGGTCGGGGCTGCTTCTCATGCTTGTGCTCAGTCTGGAATTGCGCCTCCTTCCGCCTGCGGGCATGGGCGATGTCCGTTTCCTTGTCATGCCGTCGGTCACCCTCGCGCTGCCCGCCCTGGCGACGCTCACAAGGATTTCGCGGACCACCCTGATAGACCTCTTGCATATGCCCTACATCAGGACCGCGAGGGCAAAAGGCATACCCGAAAGGAGGATAAGGTTTGTCCACGTATTCAAAAACGCCCTTCTGCCGCTCGTAACGGTGATCGGCCTCGATTTCGGGAGCTACCTGAACGGCGCGGTGCTTACCGAAACGATCTTCGGGTGGGACGGGATCGGGCGCTATGCGATGGAGGGGATCACGAAGAGGGACTATCCGGTGATCATGGGATGCATCATCGTGGGCACCACGGTGTATGTGGTGATCAACCTTCTCGTCGATGTACTCTACCACTACCTCGATCCGCGCGTGAGGCTCTTTGCAGGCGATGAGTAGAGTCGTCGTCGCGCTGCTGATCGGTATCTTCGCGGCCTCGGTGCTCGCTCCCTTCATTTCGCCCTACGATCCGGAAGAGATCAATCTGGATGAACTCAGAATGGCTCCCTGCGTGAAACATCCCTTCGGCACGGACAGCAAGGGCAGAGACATTTTGTCGAGGGTCTTTTACGGGGGGAGGATATCACTGTCGGTCGCCCTGATTGCCGCGGTCCTTTCGATGGGCGTGGGGCTTTTGGTCGGCCTGGTCTCCGGCTATGCAGGGGGGAAGGTCGACGCGGCGGTGATGCTCCTTGTGGATCTCATCCTTGCGTTCCCCTCACTCCTCCTTGCCATAGGGATTTCGGTCATCCTTCCCCCCGGTATTTATACCGTGATGATCGCGATTGCTTCCGTGGGGTGGGCGTCCTTTGCGAGGCTCGTCAGGGGGCATGTACTGTCGCTGCGGAGTGCTCCTTTTGTTGAAGCGGCCCGGGCGCTCGGCTGCAGCGGGGCGAGGGTGCTCTTCGTCCATCTTCTTCCCCAGTGCATCCCCCTCGTCATTGTCATGACGGGGCTGAAACTCGGCGGCTACATCCTGACCGAGGCGTCTCTGAGTTTTCTCGGGCTGGGGGCACAGCCCCCGACGCCGACCTGGGGCTCGATGATCAGCGCAAACAGGGCCTTTATTGTTTCAGCGCCGTGGATGGTGATCTTTCCGGGACTGGCGATAACCGTAACATCACTCTGCTGCAACCTGCTCGGCGACGTCCTGAGGGACAAGTACGGCCTGAAAATCGGGGGGTGATCAGACGCCTCGGGCTTTCTCTTCCTCTTCCTGCTCCGTCTTGCAGAGAATGCACATGTTCGTCACGGGCCGTGCGTCAAGACGTTTGATGTCTATCTCCTGCCCGCAGACATCGCACACACCAAAGGCCCCGGTATCGATTTTCTCGATAGCCTCTTCGATCTTCTTGAGCAGTCTCTGCTCTCTTCCCCTGAGCCTGAGCATGAAGTTTCTGTCTATCTCTGCGCTTGCCTGATCGCCGAGGTCGGGGAATATGGTCTGACCGGGAAGTACGTTGAGGGCCTCCTCGGCTTCGGAGAGAAGATCGAACTTCTGCCGCAGAAGTTTCTTCCGTATCTCGATGAACATCTTTTCCCTTGGGGAGAGCTTCCTCTTTTCCGCGGTCTTCGGCTTCGCCTCCGATGCCTTCCCCGGAGCAATCGTCATCGCCGATTTGACTGCCGTGGAAGATTTGGACGACCTCACGTGCGTGGTGGTCCTGGACGAAGCAGAAGACGTCTTCTTGCTGACGGCGGCCTTCGGTTTTGTTCTCTGGGATATCCCGGAGGTCTTCGGCGCAGCCTTGGAAGGCGCGGGTTTTCGAGTCCCGGCGGTCTTTGAGACTTTCCTGGGAGCTGATGTCGCAGTCTTTATCGATTTTCTCATGACCTTACCCGCCGTTTTCATTTTGGCGGTTCTGGTCGGCACAATCTTCTTCTTTTTCCCGGTGGTTTTCTTCACCATAAAATCTCCCTTGAGAATAGATCAGTAAAAATAGCACAAAAAAGAAGAGCCCGTCAACAGAGTAAGGACAGGCGGAGAAACTTCGAGACTGAAGGACTGTGCATTTTTCGCCCTGAAGCGGCCGGTTTGTGATACAATAGAACATTGCGCAGAGCGTCGTTATGAACGTTATTCTCAGGAACACACGAGAGGCCGATTATAGATCAGACGCCCTCATCCTCCCCCTGTACGAGGATGAAGGGCCCGCGCCCCATCAGGACATCGATAAGGCGTTAAAGGGGTTGATCGGGAAGGTCTTGACGTCGCGGGATTTTACCGGGAAGCAGAACCAGCTTGTGCTCCTCCATACACTGAATGCAATCAATCCGCGAAGGGTCCTCCTCGCAGGTCTTGGAAAGCGCACCGACATCACCGCAGAAAGGTTGAGGCAGGCGGGCGGTAAGGCTGCAACGCACCTCGACGGGATGGGTGCTTCAGAGGCGTCCCTTTCTGTCCGTTCTCTTCTTTCCTCAAAGACATCACCGCTGCCCTTTATAGAGGGGTCGTTGCTGGCGCTCTATAAGTTCAGAAGGTACAGGAAAGAGAACACGCAAAACGGCCTGAAGACACTCACGGTGTTGGGGAAGTACGAAAAGACCTTCCATGAGGCTATCAAATGGGTGGAGCAAGTGGCGTCGGCCGTTCACTTTGCACGCGACCTTGTCAATACTCCGGCGAACGACATGACCCCTGCAGTCCTGGCCAGAATCGCAAAAGAACTTGCGAAGGGCAAGCTGTCGGTAAGGGTTCTTGAGAGGGCAGACGCGCGGAGGGAGGGGATGGGCGCTTTCCTTTCGGTGGCGCGGGGCTCCGCAGAGCCGCCGAAATTTATCGTGCTCCGCTACAACGGAGGGACAGGCGCTCCGGTCGCGCTTATCGGGAAGGCGATCACCTTTGACAGCGGCGGCATCTCCCTCAAGCCGGGTGAAGGCATGGAAAAGATGAAATACGACATGGCGGGAGGGGCAGCAGTACTCGGGGTGATGAAGGCCGTTTCGGAAGCGAAGCTCCCTGTCAATCTCCTCGGGATACTTCCTGCCGCCGAGAACCTTCCCGGCGGCACTGCCTCGAAGCCCGGAGATGTGGTGAAGACGGTGGGCGGCAAGACCGTCGAGATCGTCAATACCGATGCGGAAGGGAGACTCGTGCTCGCCGACGCCATAGGCTATGCGAGGCGGATGAAGCCCGCTGCAGTCATTGACATGGCGACGCTTACGGGTGCATGCTCTGTTGCGCTGGGCAGTGAAGCCATTGCCATGATGGGTAATGCCGATCGGCTGATGGAGCGGCTAAAGAAGGCGGGGGATGAGACATACGAGAGGGTGTGGCAGATGCCCCTGTTCGAGGAATACCTCGAGTATATCAAGAGCGATGTGGCGGACCTGAAGAATACCGGGGGCAAGACGGGCTCCCTTGTGACGGCAGGTTATTTTCTCAGGGAGTTTGCGGGGGACACCCCCTGGGTTCACCTGGACATCGCCGGCACCGCCTGGGTCGAGAAGGAAAAGCCCTATGTTCCCAAAGGGGCGACCGGGGTCGGCGTCAGGCTTATGACGAATTTCTTGCGGGAGGCTAAATGAAGATATTTAAACTGGTCTTGTTTCTTTCTCTTTTGCTGGTGCCGTCCCTTGCCTTTGCCTGGGGACCTCTTACGCATATGTACCTCGGGAGCGAGATTTTTTCATTTGCTTCCCTGATCCCGGCAGGAACCTACGCCCTGATCAGAAAATACCGTCATGACTTCCTCTACGGGAACCTTATGGCGGACATCATTATCGGAAAGAAATTTCTTCCTGAAGACAAAAACCCGCACACGTGGGATGTGGCCCTGAATCTCCTCGACGCCGTCGACACGGACCAGCAAAAGGCCTTTGTCATAGGCTACATGAGCCATCTTGCCGCGGATACGATCGCCCACGGGAAGTTCATCACGAGCAGGAAGAACATCGAGCACACTCTCGTTGAGGTCAGGGCGGACAGCCTCATTGATAAAAGGTACTGGTTCCAGGCGATGCGCATAGACCGCAAGGTCCAGACCCGAAATGATCTCTTCATGGAAAGGACGCTCGACAGGGCGCTCTTTTCCTTTAAGACGAACAAGAGGATTTTCAAGGGAGTCCTCCTCCTCTCTTGCTTCAACAAGGAAAAGCTCGGCGATTTTATCCAGAAAAATGCGGTATACCCTTCGGATCTGACGCGGGAGAATATCGAGCAGCTCCATCTTGAATCACTCGACAGGATCATCGACGTAATCTGCAACGGGGCGGAGTCCGAAGTGCTCCAGGAAAACCCCATGGTTTCATCGCACCTGTAAAGGTCAGCCTGGGTAACAAAGACGGCATGATCCCCGCGGCACATGCAGGAGCGGTTGCGCAGCACGAGGACAGGCATGCGTGACATGCTCGGAAGGGAAAAGGCCGTTTCGGTGGAGGAGGCCCGGCAACTCCTGGGAACGCACCTTCCTGCGAAAAAACTTCTCCCGCAAAGAATTCCGATAGAAGAATCCTACGGCAGGGTTCTCGCAGAACATGTCTATTCTCCTGAAGACCTGCCTGCCTTCTCACGATCAACGGTTGACGGCTTTGCGGTAAACTCTTCCGACACCTTCGGCGCCACAGAGGGCATGCCTGGTTATCTCACGGTCTCTCAGGAGATTCTGATGGGG
>DATJWU010000031.1:0-8887 GCA_035501055.1 Thermodesulfovibrionales bacterium | reverse complement strand
CAGTACACAGAGAGCACGGAGCAAAGCGTAAGAGGAGGCAGTTAACCGCAGAGGACACAGAGATCGCAGAGAAAGAAAGGGCTTCGTTCAGGACAGGCAGGAATTCTTCACATCATGATTTTCCTCAGCGTTCTCAGCGAACTCGGCGGTGAATTCATCTTCTATTCACCATTCACGTTTCACAATTCACTTTTTCTACTTGAAGAACATGGCGGCAAAGATGACTCCTGCGAGCAGAAAGCGGTAGTAGACGAAGACGTTCAGGGGATGATTCTTCAGGAAGCGGAGAAGGAACCTGATTGCGAGAAATCCGCTCGCGAAGGAGGTGATGACGCCGACGACAAAGAGATCGCCGTGGATCGCAGGGTTCTTCAGAAGCTTGCGGCCTTCGAGGAGGGTGGCCCCGAAGATCACCGGCATCGATAAGAGAAAGGAAAAACGGGCGGCGGACTCCCTGTCGAGGTTCCTGAAGAGGCCCGCAGTGATCGTTATGCCTGACCGCGAGACACCCGGGATCAGGGCGATCGCCTGCGCCACCCCGATGAAGATCGAATCGAGCAGGGAAAAACGATCCCCTTCCATGTTTTTGTCCGGTCTGTTGTATTTTTCGGCAAGGAGCATCACGAGGCCGACAATGACTAACGAGACCGCGATTATCACCGGAGACCTGAGGCTGTGTTCAGCGGCCTTGTGAAGCAGTATGCCTGCGACCCCCGCCGGGATTGACGCGATGACGATGAAGAAGAGGAGCCTTCTCTCTTTTGTGATTATCCTGATCCAGTCCCGGTAAAAACAGGCGAGGAGGGCCAGGAGCGTGCCGCCGTGGAGGGCGACATCGAAGGAGAGGGAATCGAGTTCTCCTCCCCATCCGAAGAACCAGGGAAACAGGACGAGATGGGCGGTGCTGCTCACCGGCAGGAATTCGGTCAGCCCCTGAACAATACCCAATACCGCGGCCTTAAGGGTTTCGGTGTCCATACGCGGAGATTATACCTTAATCAAACTGCCGGGAACAACAACGCAACCTCTTAGGCAGGGTGGTGAACCGGCGGCGAAAACTGCTTCCCCTGAAAGGTATCGCGCAGGGCAAGGCGCTTCTCAATATCCCGCAGGATCTCATGTCTTGTCCTGTCCCACTTCGGGGCAATGAGGATTTCGTCCGGCGCGGTCGCGAAGAGTCTCTGGAGCACGATCTCGGGGGAAAGCCTCTCCAGGAAATCGACGATGAAATCGAGGTACTCTTCATAGTCAAAGGCATGGAAGGGCTTCTCGAGAAAGAGTGACGCGAGAGGGGTATCCTTGATGATCTGGAGCTGATGAACCTTGAGGAAGCGTATGGGGAGGGAAGAAATCTCTCCGGCCATGGCGAGCATCTCCTCAGGCGTCTCTGTCGGAAATCCCATGATGAGGTGGACGCCGATCTCGATCCCCTTCCCTTTTGTCATATCGAGACCCTCGAGGAAGCGCTGGTAGTCGTGCCCCCGGTTGATGAAGCGGAGTGTCTTGTCGTAGATGGACTGCACTCCGTACTCGACGAGAACGAAGTGGTTCGAGGCGAGGGACTCGAGGAGCGCGATCTTCTCCCCGTCGACACAGTCAGGCCGGGTGCCGATCGCAAGTCCTATCACCGAGGGCTCTTCAAGGGCCTCCCGGTAGAGGCGCTCGAGTTCTTCGACCGGCGCATAGGTGTTCGTATAGGGCTGAAAATAGGCGATGAACCGGTCGGCCCCGTATCTCGTCCTCAGGTAGGAGATGCCGTTGCGCACCTGCTCCCTGACCGAGAGCGCAGGCGTGCAGGAGCTCGGCCTGAAGCTGTCATTATTGCAGTAGGTGCAGCCGGAAAGGCCGACGGTGCCGTCCCTGTTGGGACAGGTAAATCCCGCGTCGATGTTTACCTTATGTACCGACGCGCCGAAGCGCTTTCTGATATGGGCGCCGAAGGAGTTGTATCGCAAGGGCATTCTCTATTATAACCGAAGGGACGCCCCAACCTTATGCACAATAGGCGCTAACGGTCGGTTGAAGCCCTTGCAAGGGTTACTACGACTACCTCTTGTGCGCCGGCTTTCATCAGCGTCTTCGCGCACTCGCCGACCGTCGCACCGGTCGTCATGACATCATCGAGGAGGATCAGCTTCCTGCCGGCGATACCGCTGCCTGCCGAAAAGGCATTCCTGAGGTTCGAAGCGCGTTCTTTTGCGCGCAGACCTATCTGAGGCGGCGTGTCCTTTTTCTTCATGAGTGCGTCCATGAAAAGAGGGATCCCGCGCGATTTCGAGAGCTGCCGTGCGAGGAGGAGGGTCTGGTTGAAGCCGCGTTCCCGCAGGGTCTTCTTCGTCAACGGTACGGGAACCACTCCGTCCATCGGGGGAATGGGCAACTGATGGAGGAGTTGCGCGAGCGGGCGCGCGAGTCTCCTGATCCCCGTGAATTTCATGAGGAAAATCGCTTCCCGAAGTGCCCCCGAATAGAGGCCGAAGCTCAGGGCGGCGGAGTAGTATGGTTTGCGGGAGAAGCATTCCCCGCAAAGCCGGGAATACTCAGACACGAGGGGCCGTGCGCAGACGCTGCAGGAGGGCCCGGCATATCGTTCTATCGAGTTCCAGCAGCCCCTGCAGAGAGGGGCGTAGGTAATGGAATCAGCAGGCATTTTGCAGAGGGGGCACCGGCTAGGGTAGAGGGCCGAGAGAAGAAGCGAGGCAAAACGGCTGCCGATGAGTCGGATGTCACTTCCCATTTCTTGTGCTTGATCCCCGGGGAGCCCCTATTCTCCGGGCAGGCCTGTGTCCGTGCCTTCCCTCCGGCGTTTAGAACTGTTTGTTCAGAAGAATGAGTTCGTCTCTCCGCTGTCCTGTCGAGATGACATCGACGGGGATGCCGAGCGTTTTTTCGATTCTCCTGATATATCTTTGGGCATTCCTCGGGAGCTGAGAAAACTTGCGCACCCCGGTCGTGCTTTCTTTCCATCCCTGCATCTCTTCATAGACAGGTTCGGCCTTTTCGAGGAGCGAGCACTCCTTCGGGAAGTCGGCCATGGCCGTGTTCCCGTGCCTGTAGCCGACGCAGACCTTGATTGTCTTGACACCATCGAGGATGTCGAGTTTGGTGAGGGCGATCCCGGTAAGGCCGTTTATCCTGACCGCATGGCGCAGCCCTACGAAATCGAGCCAGCCGCACCTCCTCGGTCTTCCCGTGGTGGCGCCGAACTCGCCGCCTCGCTGCCTCAGGTCTTCCCCGACCCCATCCAGTATCTCGGTCGGGAAAGGCCCGGAACCGACCCGTGTCGTATATGCCTTTACCACGCCGAGGACCTTTGATATCTTTGTCGGGCCGACGCCGAGACCTGTGCAGGCGCCGCCCGCAACTGCGCTCGAAGAGGTCACGAAGGGGTAGGTACCGTGGTCCACGTCGAGGAGCGTTCCCTGTGCGCCCTCGAAGAGCACCTTCTTGCGCTTTGCGAGCAGGTCGTTTATGACGATGTCCGTATCGGCGACATGGGCCGAGATCTTTTCCGCATAGCCCCGGTAGAGGGCGAAGACTGCGGCGGTGGTGAAGCCTTTTGCCTTGTAACGCTTCTCCAGGATATAGTTGATCTCGGTGAGGTTGGCCTCAAGTTTTTCCTTCAGGATCTTCGGGTCATAGAGATCGGCGACCCTGATGCCTATCCTGGCCATCTTGTCGACGTACGCGGGGCCTATGCCCCTTCCGGTGGTGCCGATCTTTTTCGACCCCCTGCCCTTTTCGTGCTGGGCTTCGAGCGCCGAATGATAGGGCATGATCAGGTGGGCGTTCTTGCTGATCAGGAGGTTCCTGCCGACAGCCAGACCCTTTTCTTTCAACCCGGAGATTTCTTCGATGAGCGCGGAGGGTTCGATCACCACGCCGTTGCCGATCACGCAGAGTTTGTTTTTGTGCAATATGCCTGAGGGGATGAGGTGGAGGACATATTTCTCATCCCTGATGACGACGGTATGCCCTGCATTGTGGCCGCCCTGATACCGTGCAACGACGTCGGCCTTCTCGGTGAGCACATCGACGACCTTCCCTTTGCCTTCATCTCCCCATTGGGCGCCGACTATGATTACTCCGGACATAATATTGTCTCCTTAAGAAGTACGCTGCGCACGCCGCAACCGGAAAAACGCGAGACCCTGTATTTTCCCTTTACGCATCACGCATCGCGATTCGATTATAGATTGACTACCTTCAGAGAGAGGATGTTCGGCAGCTTCTTCATCTCTCCAAGCTGCTCCTGGGTTATCGGGGCATCAATGCTCACCACGGATATCGCCATCCCCCCCGCAGTCTCCCTGCCGAAGTGCATCCTCGCGATATTGATGCCGCATTTGCCGAGGAAGGAGCCGATATTCCCGATCACGCCGGGTTTGTCGTTGTTATAGATGAACAGCATCGTGCCTTCGGGGAATATCTCGACCGGGAAATTATTGATCTTTACGATTCTGGGGTCCCTCCTGCTCAAAAGAGTGCCCACGAGAAAGTTTTCCTTTCCATCGGACTTGACCCTGAGGATAATGGCGCTCTGGTAATCGCCGGCCTCGGCGCTCTTCATCTCCCGGACCTCTATGCCGCGCTCCTTTGCGATGATCGGGGCGTTTACGAAGTTCACCGTCTCTTCGAGAATGGGGGTGAGAAAGCCCTTGAGCAGCGCGATGGTGACCGGCGCGGTATTCAGTTCAGAGGCCTCACCCCGGTATTCGATCGTGATTTCCGTGACCGCGCCTTCGAAGACCTGTGTCGCAAAGGCTCCGAGCGTCTCAGCCAGGGTGAGATAGGGTTTCAATCTCGATATCTGCTCGGAAGGCACGGAGGGGAAATTCACGGCATTGCGGATGACCCCGTTCACAAGGTAGTCCGCAACCTGTTCCGCGACCGCGATCGCGACATTCTCCTGGGCCTCCTCCGTGGATGCGCCGAGGTGGGGAGTGCAGACGAGGGTGTCGACGTTGAGGAGAGGATTGTCCCCGGGCGGCTCCTTCTCGAATACGTCAAGGGCGGCTCCTGCTACCTTTCCGCTCTTCAGCGCCTCACAGAGGTCGGCTTCGTTGACGATACCGCCCCGCGCGCAGTTGAGGATCCTTACTCCGTCTTTCATCCCCTCGATGGTCTTCTTATTGACAATGTTCCGGGTCTCTGTCGTGATCGGCGTGTGGAAAGAGATGAAGTCCGCACGGGCAAAAAGGGCCGTCAATTCGACCTTCTCTATTCCCATCTCTTTCGCGTTCTCCTCGCTGAGATACGGATCGTAGGCAATTACGTTCATCTCAAGGCCGAGTGCCCGTTTGGCGACCTGCTTGCCGATCGCCCCCAGACCGACGACGCCCAGCGTCTTGTTGAAGAGCTCGACGCCGGTGAAGCGCTTCTTCTCCCACTTGCCCGCCTTCATCGAGGCGGTGGCCTGGGGGATCTGCCTCGCCATCGAGAACATGAGGGCTATCGTATGCTCTGCCGTGGTAACCGTATTGCCCCCCGGCGTGTTCATGACGACGATACCCTTCTTGGTCGCCGCGGTTCTATCCACATTGTCGAGGCCCGAACCGGCCCTCCCGATGACCTTCAGATTCGCTGCTGCATCGAGAATCTCGGCGGTGACCTTTGTGGCGCTCCTGATGACAAGTCCGTGATAGTCGGCTATGCAGGCCTTGAGTTCTTCGGGAGTCATGCCGGTCTTGATATCGACTTCGAGACCGGCCTTTTTCAGTATCGCGACCCCGGTGGGGGAGAGATTATCACTAATCAGAACCTTCATCGATCCTCCTTGCCTATTTCATCAACTGCTCTTCGGCAACGGCAACACCGGAACCGAGCGTGAGCGGATGGCCCATGGACTTAAGGGTCATCTCGACCCCTGCGATTGCGGTAATAATGTCGAAGGTGTCCGCATATCCGAGGTGGGCTATCCTGAAGATCTTCCCCTTGGCCCGCCCCTGACCGCCGGCAGCGGTAATGCCGTATTTCACCCTGAGGTTCTTGTAGATCTCCTGTCCGTCAATGCCGTCGGGCGCGAGAATCGCGGTCACCGAATTGCTCGGAGACTCCCTGGTGAACAGCTCCAGGCCAAGCGTCGTGACCGCAGCACGTGTGGCAACCGCAAGCCTCCGGTGGCGCTCGAATGCGTTCTCAAGGCCCTCTTTCTGGAGGAGCTTCAGACATTCGTTCAGTCCGATGATCAGGGTCACGGGAGAGGTGAAATTCGTCTGGTTCTTGGCGAGGGACTCCCGTTCCTTCTTAAAGTTGAAGTAGAACTTGGGGCACTTCGAGGTCTCGGCGAATTTCCACGCCTTCTCGCTGATTCCGACAAAGGCGAGTCCGGGCGGGAGCATAAGGCCCTTCTGGGAGCCCCCGATCAGCACGTCGATGCCCCATTCGTCCATTTTCAGGTCATGGGCCACAAGGGCAGAGATGGCGTCCACAACGAGGAGCTTGTCGTCGTGTCTCCTGACGATGGAGGCGAGGGCCTTAATGTCATGATAGACGCCGGTCGATGTCTCCGATGCCTGGACAAAAACCCCTTTTATCGCCGGGTCGGCCTTCAGCGCCTTTTCTACCACCTCGGGTTTTACGGTATGTCCCCATTCTATTTCGATCTCGTTGACGTTCAGGCCATAGGCCTTGCATATCTTCGTCCATCTCTCACCGAAGTTTCCGGCATTGACGACAAGCGCCTTGTCTCCCGGGCTGAAGAAATTGTTCACCGCACCTACCATGCCCCCGGTGCCCGAAGCACAGAGGATCAGCACGTCGTTTTTTGTTTGACAGAGCCATTGGAGGCCCTTCTTCGCGGCTTCGAGCACAGGCAGGAAATCGGGTGAACGGTGGTGTATTATGGGCATCGCCATCGCAAGGAGCGCCTCGGAAGGCACGGGCGTGGGACCCGGAGCGAGCAAATAGCGTTTTAACATGAAAACCTCCAAAAAGCGTATTGCAGTCAGAAGAACAAAATGCAGGGAGCAAAGCCCCCCGGTTTAGCGCCGGTAGCGGCAGGCGCACGTCTCAGCATTACGGTTTTTTAGCATATATTATAGAGAGTTATTTGGTCAAGCGGCTTTACAACGTTATAGGCTGATTAGTATAATTAATAGATAATGAGAAGAAGAGTTCTTATAGGGGTCGCCATCCTTCTTACCGGCTTTCTCTTCGGCGGGGTCTCATTTTACATGCTCGGAAAAATTGTCGGTCCGGCCTCTGTCCGGGCGCCCTTTACGCCCCGCGTGCCGGCGCAGATCCTCGAGACGAGCAAGGCCTTCTCCGAAATTGTGAGCGCCGTGTCTCCGGCCGTGGTAAACATCTCATCGACACGGGTTGTCCGTCGTGATTCCTCTCCCTTCAGCGAAGACCCCTTTTTCGATTTCTTTAATCCCTTTCACGATTTCGGCACGCCGAAGAAATGGAAGGAGCAGAGTCTCGGTTCAGGGGTTATCGTCTCAAAGGACGGCTATGTGATCACCAACAACCACGTGATTGAGCAGTCCGAAGAGATCAGGGTCACCCTGTACGACAAGAGGAGCTTCAAGGGTAAGGTCGTCGGCGCCGATCCGAAGACGGACATCGCAGTGGTGAAGATCTCGGCCGATAATCTGCCGACCGCTCCCTGGGGCGATTCCGACAGGTTGCAGGTGGGTGAGTTTGTCCTCGCGATCGGAAATCCCTTCGGCCTCAGCCATACGGTCACCATGGGCATTATCAGCGCCGTCGGAAGAGCGAATGTCGGAATTGCCGATTATGAGGATTTTATCCAGACCGATGCGGCAATCAACCCCGGAAACTCGGGCGGCCCCCTGGTGAACGTAAAGGGCGAGCTCATCGGGATCAATACCGCGATTTTTTCGAGGACCGGAGGATATCAGGGAATCGGCTTTGCGGTCCCGAGCAACATGGCGAGGCTGGTGATGGAACAGCTCATGACTCAGGGTAAAATTGTAAGGGGCTGGCTCGGGGTGTCGATACAGGACATCACTCCCGAACTCTCTCAGAAATTCGGCATTAAGGGCTCCAAAGGCGCCCTCGTGAGCGATGTCACGAAAGGCAGTCCTGCAGAAAAGGCCGGCATAGGGAGGGGAGATGTCATCCTCGAATTCAACGGGAAAGAGGTCACGAGTGTCGGTGGCCTGCGGAATATGGTGTCGCAGAGCAGGGCCGGTGCGGAGGTTTCCGTAAAGATCCTCAGGGGGGGGAAGGAGTACACGCTGAAGGCGGTTGTGGCGGAACTCCCGAAGGAGGCTGCGGGCGCTCTTCAGGAGCCCTTTCCCGAAGACGCACGGACAAATGCCTTCTCCGGAATCACCGTAAAGGAATTGACAAGGGAAATCGCACGACAGCTCGGCATCGGCTTCGAGGAAAAGGGAGTGGTCATTGTGAGGGTCGAGCCGGGGAGCCCCGCGGACGATGCAGGACTCAAGAGGGGGGATGTTATTCAGGAAATCGACAGGAAGCGGATCACCGGTGTTGAAGAGTACAAGCGGATCGCCGCGGCAACGCAGCCGGGGGACACTTCTCTGCTCTTTGTGAACAGGGGCGGAAAGAGATTCTATCTCACGCTGAACAAGTGAACGCAGGACGAAAGGAGGTGAGAGACAGGTGGTTTTGATTATTCGGGTATTTGTGGTAGCGCTATTTCTTTTTTCAGGGTATTACATCGGCCTCAGATACGATGCGATAATTCCGGGAACCGGCGCAGGCCTTCTCTGCGGGCTCGTCGCCCTGATCTTTGAACGGCTCTTCAGAACGGTTGCCGTCGGCAAGATAATCGGCGGCCTCGCGGGACTCTTTGGGGGACTCATCTTTGCGAACCTGCTTCTCTTTCCTTTTAAAATGGTACCGCTTGACCTTTCTGTGGCCGCATTCGCCCTTAACGCTCTCTTCGGCTACG
>DATJWU010000030.1:0-3187 GCA_035501055.1 Thermodesulfovibrionales bacterium | reverse complement strand
CAGGCAAGACTTCTGAAGGTGCAGACCCCACGAATAGCGGCGGAACGAACCGCCATCCCTTCAGGCCATCCCGTCCTGCTGAAGGACAAAGGGCATGTGGTGCAGAAGGGCGTTGTCTCGGGAAAAGTCTATCTTCTGAAGACGCCCGACGAGATCGACGGTCTCCCCTCTGGCGCAGTCCTCGTCGCGAAAAACGATTCTCCCCAGTTCGTGAGCGCCATGCCCCGGCTTGCGGCGATCATCACCGACACCGGGAGCCCGGCGAGCCATATGGCCTCGATCTGCAGGGAGTTCAGAATTCCGGCGGTCGTGAATACGCGGGACGCGACACAGGTCTTCCGGCAGGGGCAGGAGATTACGCTCGTTGCGGAAGAGGAGGGCAGGTTCACGGTCTACGATGGCGTTGTGGAAGGCACAGGCGGGACGACTGACGATGCGTTGCCCGGTGTCGAAGGACTCCACGAATTCCGCAGGAAGAAGTATCTCATGCGGTACATAGCGCCCCTTCACCTCATCAATCCCTTTACGGACGATTTCACGCCCGAGCGCTGCGGAACGATCCACGACATCCTGAGATTCATGCACGAAAAGTCGGTGCAGGAACTTATCAGTGCCTCGGTGCGCGCATCCTCGAGGGGAACGCTGAAGAAGCTCGTCCTCCCGGTGCCCGCGGGAATACATGTGGTCGATATCGGCGGCGGACTCGACGCGGAGAGTTCGGAGAGCGTGACGCTCTCACAGGTGAGGTGTGAGCCTCTGAGGGCCGTTGCAGAGGGCATGGCACATCCGGGCCTGTGGCGGTCGGAGGCGGTCGCCCTCGGTGCGAAGGATTTCATGACAAGCATGATGAGGATGGAGGATATCACGACTGACGGCGGGAGTTCCGCGTCGAGAAATGTGGCGGTCATATCAGGGGAATACCTTAATCTCACGGTAAGGTTCGGCTATCACTTCTGTATGCTCGACTGTTACTGCAGTGAGAGGGCTGCGAACAATCATGTCTATTTCCGCTTTGCGGGCGGAGCGACGGACATCACGAAACGCTCCAGAAGAATACAGCTCATCGCGGAGATCATGAAGGAGCACGGGTTCATCTCGGTGTCGAAAGGGGACCTCATCACGGCGAGACTTTCGGGGCTGGAGAAGGGGGAGGTCCTCAGGATCCTCGACATGACGGGAAGATTGATCGCGTATACACGCCAGCTCGACGCCGTGCTCAATGCCGACGGTGATATCGAGCGATACAGAAAAGAGTTTAGTGAGATCGTGACCGGGCGCTGAGACCGGAATGACTGAAACCTTTCGCAACCGGACGCATGAGCGGCAAGCCGGGAAGGAACTGAAGCTCCCTCTTGCGAGTCAATGGGGGGTCAGTTCCTTCCCGAGGCCTCAGACCATCAGCATTCGGCGGGCTTTGGGAGGCCTGCCAGTCTGTAAGCAGTCCTGTATCCCAGAGAAGGGAACAGCCTGTACATATCCATTTTCGTAAATCCGGATTCCACAAGGACGTCGCGGCACAGTGGAGACTCCTTGAATCGTTCATAATGGAGTCTTAGGGCTGTGATGAGTTTCCAGTGTTCTCCGGACAACTCTCCGACGCCCTCTTTGCGTGCGAGCTGTTCCGCGATGTTCACATCCCAGTCGTCAATGTTCGCAAGATAGCCGTCTTCGTCGAGTGCCAGTTCTCTCTCCCTGATTGTTTCCGTGGTTATCATAGGTACACCTCCTTGGTTACAAGCATAGCGTCCGTCACGAAGGATTACTATGATCCATATCATAGGGGACGTTAACAGAATCAGGATCAATGCAGGTTTTTTATCAAACGAGGTAACACACCGGAGAGGGTCCTTTCTGTGATCTCTTTCGAAAAGGAATGGAATAGTTGTAAGACAAAGACCTACAAAACCTAATTAAAGCGGTTCATCGCCTTCTCGACGCCGTCCTCCATAATCGCCTCGACGGCATCGGCTGCCCTCATAATCGCGTCTTTTATCAGGGCAGTCTCGTCCTTCCTGAAGGGTCTGAGGACGTATTCTTCGACAGGGATTCCCTCTTCTCTTCCCACGCCGATCTTTACCCTGACAAAGTCCCTCGTACCGAGGGACTGTATGATCGATTCTACTCCCTTGTGACCGCCGGAGGAGCCGTTTTTCCGTATTTTGAGTTTGCCCGTCTCCATGTCGATGTCGTCCTGGATGACGATGAAGTGTTCCGGCGGCGCAGTGCATCGACGCATCACGTCCCTTACCGCAAGGCCGCTGCGGTTCATAAACGTCAAAGGCTCCAGGAGAATAAGCCTTTTGCCCTCTCCGGAGCCTTTTCCGATTGCGTATAATTCTCTGGTCGTAAACTCTATGCCGTACCTGCGGGCGATTTCCCCGGCGACCATAAACCCGACATTGTGGCGTGTCCTGGAATAACGCCTCCCGGGATTACCGAGCCCGACCACCAGCCACAATTAGGCCTTCTCTCCTGCTGCCTCTTCCTTCTTGCCTTTCTTGACAACCTCGGGCTCGGCAGGCGCTGCTTCAGCTTCGGCTGGCGCGGCTACCGCCTCGACGACAGGAGCAGTGACCGTCGCGATAAGTTTGCCCGGCTCGGTGAGAATTCTGATGCCCTCTCCAAGCGAGAGATCCGACACGTGTACCGACTTTCCCCTCTCGAGGTGCTTCACGTCCACCGTGATATGGCCGGGTATTTTATCGGGCAGGCACATGATCTCCAGTTCCCTTATGCCGTGCTGGAGTAGCCCGCCGTCCCTCTTTACGCCTATCGGCTCGCCTGCAGTGGTGATATGGACGGTCACGCGGATCTCGTCCGTGAGCGAGACTTCAAAGAAATCGGTGTGGAGGAGTTCTCCGTTTATCGGGTCGACCTGATAGTCTTTGACGAGGGCAACCTTGTTGTCACCGTCCGCAAAACTGAGGTTCACCATGACCTGCTCGCCGGCGGTGGTACGGATGAACTTGCTCAGCTCCTTCGCGTTTATCTTGAGCGGCGTGGAACCTCCCGCACGATAAAGGACCGCGGGGATCTCGCCTGCCCTTCTCAGAGAGCGGGCGACACCTTTCCCGGTCGCTTCTCTTTTTTCGGCACTCAGTGTAATCCTTTCCATAACTCCTCCTCTATACAAAAAGTGAACTTATCGAAGATTCCTCATGAATCCTCTTGATCGCTTCGGCAAGCA
>DATJWU010000029.1:0-3261 GCA_035501055.1 Thermodesulfovibrionales bacterium | reverse complement strand
CGCTTTCTCCTTGTCAAGGAGGGCGATTCGCCCTGTTTCGGTGGTATTCTCGATGGTATGGAGTTCGGCCCTGACGACCGCTTCTTCTTCCTTTGCCGTGCGGTGTTCCTCAGTGATCACGGCGAGGGCGTCCCTGAGCACCGAGTGGTCCCTCTTTGCGAGCCTCAGCTCGATCTCCCTCATCTCACCGGAGAGTCTCTTGAACCTCTCGGCCTTCTTGACCTGCCTGTCGAGCGAGTTTATCTGTCGCTTCACCTCTGTGACGATATCGTTTATCCTTTGAAGGTTGAGCCTTGATGATTCGAGTTTGGAAAGCGCCTCTGCCCTCCTTACCTTGTATTTCATCACGCCGGCGACCTCTTCGATGAGGAACCTCCTGTCCTGGGGTTTGGCGTTCAGTATCTCGCTGATCCTCCCCTGTTCAAGGATGGAGTAGCTCCGTATCTCGAGGCCGGTATCGAGGAAGAGGTCCTTGATATCCTTGAGGCGGCACTGGCTTCTGTTCATGAGATATTCGCTCTCTCCCGAACGGTAAAGCCTTCGTGATACCGAGGTGAGCGTGGGCGAGTCTCCATTGCCCTGCTCGGAGGGATCAAAGAGGAGAAGGAGGTTCACCTCGGACATGCCCCGGGGTTTCTTGGTGGAAGAACCGCTGAAGATGACCTCTTCCATCTTTTCGCCCCTCAGGCTTTTCGCGCTCTGCTCCCCGAGCACCCAGCGGAACGAGTCGACAATATTGCTCTTCCCCGAACCGTTCGGCCCGACGATACAGGTTATCCCCGGGTGGAGGTTGAAGGACGTTTTTTCAGCAAAGGATTTAAATCCCGTGAGTTCGATCTTTTCTATACGCATCGTGCAACACCAACCTATGAACGGTCCTGCGCCCCCTGGCGTGCCCGCGTCCTGCCGTCTCCGGCGGAATAGATACCTCTGAAAGGGAAAGATTCCCGTCTCGTGAGAAGCTGAACACCCGGGGGATTTCGGGTAGTATAACCTCTCGATTGCGTTTATGACAAGTGACCCTGCTGCCCGGGCCGAGGTGCTTTTGCACCCACGTTTCCGGGGGGCGAGAATTGATAAGCAATTATGATTTCCTGATTAAATTTATTAATTTGACCCTAAACTGGCAGATATATTACGCTTCTATGCATTCCCGTTTCAGAGTGCTCGGAAGAATCATATACAAAAGGAGGATGTTATGCCAAAGAAGTACGAGACACCCTTGTTGGACGAACTCGAGAAGGGTCCGTTCCCAAGCTTCGTCACAGAGATCAAGAAGGCGGCAGTCAGAAGTGAAATGGCCAACGACGAGCTCGGGCAGCTCGAAAAGTCGTACAGGGACCAACGCGGTTACTGGAAGCACGGTGGTATCGTCGGCGTGCGCGGATACGGTTCCGGAGTTATCGGGAGGTATTCTTCCCTTCCTGAGGAGTTCCCGAACGTCGCCAACTTCCACACCGTCAGAATCAACTCCACCTCAGCGTTTTTTTACACCTCGAAATTCCTGAACGAGATGTGCGACATCTGGGACAAATACGGCAGCGGACTTACGAACCTCCACGGTTCTACCGGTGACCTTGTGCTCCTCGGCACGACGACGGAGAACCTCGAGCCGATCTTTGCCGAATTCTCCTCAAGGGGCTGGGACCTCGGCGGTTCAGGCTCAGCGATGAGGACCCCGAGCTGCTGTGTCGGACCGGCACGCTGTGAGTGGTCGAACATAAACACCCTCGATATCAACTATGCACTGACGCAGGAATTCCAGGACGAAATGCACCGGCCGGCATTCCCCTACAAGTTCAAATTCAAGACTGCGGGATGCGCGGTCGACTGTATCGCCTCGATCGCCCGTGCGGACTGCTCGATCATCGGCACCTGGAAGGGAAAGATCGCCGTCGACCAGGCGGAAGTCGCCAACTATGCGAAGAAGGGCATGAACATCTCTGAGGAGATCGTCAACAGATGCCCGTCCAGATGTATGAGCTACGACGGCAAGGAGCTGAAGATCACCGACGAAGACTGCGTCCGGTGCATGCACTGCATCGCCAAGATGACGAAGGCCCTGAAGCCTACCGGCGAAAAAGGCGCAACGATCCTTATCGGCAGCAAGGCGCCCTTTGTCATCGGCGCGACCCTTTCCTGGGTCATCGTTCCCTTCATCAAGATGGAGCCGCCCTACACGGAGTTCAAGGACCTCATCAGGAAGATGTGGGAGTTCTGGGACGAGCACGGCAAGAACAGGGAGAGGATCGGCGAGCTGATCATCAGGAAGGGAATGAGGGAGTTCCTCGAGTACATCGGCGTGGCGCCCGTTGCCCAGCAGGTGAAAGAGCCGAGGAGAGACCCCTTCTTCTTCTGGACCGAAGAAGATCTTCAGAAATAACCCAGGTTTATATAAATACAAGGAGGAAGATTATGTCAGCACCACAGAGAAAAACAGATATCGGACCGCCCCACTACAAGGATTTCCTGCCCCCCGTTATCCAGAAGAACTACGGCGACTGGAAATACCATGAAGTCATCAATCCCGGTGTCATGGTCCATGTTGGCAACAGCGGGGACAAAATCTGGTCCGTCAGGGTTGCATCGCCGAGGCTTCTCAGCACCGACACGATCAGGGACTTCGCCGGCATGGCGGAGAAGTATTGCGGCGGCTACATCCGCTGGACCACGAGAAACAATGTAGAGCTCCTCGTGTCCGACGAAAAGAATCTCGAGCCGCTGCAGAAAGAGCTCAAGAGCAAGAAGTACTTGGTCGGCGGCATCGGCTCGGGGATCAGCAATATCGTCCATACCCAGGGATGGGTACACTGCCACTCAGCCTGTACCGATGCCTCAGGGATCGTCAAGGTGCTCATGGACGAATTCGCCGATTATTTCACGACCAAGCAGACCCCGAACAAAGTGAGACTCGCGGTCGCCTGCTGCGTGAATATGTGCGGCGCGGTGCACTGCTCCGACATCGCGGTCGTGGCGATCCACCGGAAGGTCCCCACAATCGACCATTCAAGGGTCTCGAATGTATGTGAAATCCCTTCGACCATTGCGTCGTGCCCCACTGGCGCGATCAGCCCCGACCCCTCGAAGAAGAGCGTGAAGGTCAACGCCGACAAATGCATGTACTGCGGAAACTGCTTCACTGTCTGTCCGCCGATGGAGATTCATGACCCCGCATATGACGGCGTGGCGATCGTGGTCGGCGGCAAGGTAGGAAGCCTCAGGTCCAATCCGAAATTCTCGAAACTGGCTGTTCCGTTCATC
>DATJWU010000028.1:0-5350 GCA_035501055.1 Thermodesulfovibrionales bacterium | reverse complement strand
GTTGCGGGATGTGCGGGCACCAGAACAGAGGACAGGATAAAGCAGGCTACTGCTCACTATCAGCTGGGGGTGTCCTATCTGAACGACAACAATATCCAGCCTGCCTATGTCGAATTTCAGAAGGCCCTTGAATTCAATCCCAACGACAAAGAAGCGCTGAATGCCCTCGGGCTCATCAATCTCCTGAAATTTGAAGATTTTCCGAAGGCGATTGACTATTTTACGAGGGCGCTGAAAGCAGACAGGAACTATTCAGAGGCGATGAACAACCTCGGCGTCGCCTATGAAAAGTCGGGGAAGTTTAGGGAAGCCATAGACGCATACCAGCGGGCCCTTTCAAGCCCTGTATACCGGAACGCAGAAAAGGCGTTCAATAATCTCGGAAGGGCCTACTACCGGATGAAGAAGTACGCCGAGGCGATTGACGCATACAAGGAGTCGCTACGGAGGTTCTCCGACTTCCACCCGCCTTATTACGGCCTTGCCCTTTCCTATAATGCCGTGGGTAAGTACGACAGCGCTGCGACCTCTCTGAAACGGGCGATTGAACTTGACCCGGAGTTTAAGGGCGACCGGGAGAAGTTCGTGACCGAGATGAAAAACAAGAAGCTCCTCGCCAAAGGCGACGACGAACAGGACATAGAGGATCTGCTCGAGATTCTAAAGTACTGAACATATTTCCTTATTTTTCTCCAAAGGTCACTGGGATTTCCTTATAAAACATCCATTTAGTTTGACCCTTAATGAGCTACTCGAAGAAAACCATGAAATTACTTGACAATAAAGCATTAATATGATTCAATTGAAGAGGTTAATCAAAATCTCTTTACAAAAGGAGAGGACGTGATGGGCAAAAAAGGAATGCATTTTCTCTATATTCTTATCGCCATATTTCTGGCGGCCTGCGGGAGCGAGAAGACCGCGGGAGTTTCCCAGAATTCTTCGCCGGACAGCGTTACAAAAGCGGTTTCTGTCCAGAAGGTTACCCGTGAGTCGATTCTTGCAGAGGCCGGCCAGGGGAGATACAGACAGGGAGAAGTGCTTGTGAAGTTCAAAGCGGGAGTCGCAACGAAGCAGGCCCTTGCGGTGCACAGGGCGCTCGTGCATTCCACAGAGCCGTATACCCTCGTGCCTAATCTGCATCATGTGACGCTTGCCAAGGGTGTTACGGTAAAAGACGCGATTGTCGCGTATATGAACGACCCGGGCGTCGAATACGCAGAACCGAATTATATCAGGCGCGCAGCCTCCACCTTCCCGAACGATCCTTACTTCAACCCCCAGCAGTGGGCGCTGAACAACACAGGCACTTTTGCCCACGGCACCGCCGGGGCTGACATCAAGATGCCTCAGGCCTGGGACATTACAAGGGGAAACAGGAATGTCGTGGTTGCCGTGGTCGATTCCGGAATAGATTGCACCCACCCTGACCTGGTGAACAATATATGGACAAACCAGGGCGAGACGAGTTGCACCGACGGCATCGATAACGACAGTAATGGATATGTCGATGACTGCAAGGGATACGACTTTTCGACCTGTGCGCTTTTCAGCGAGAACAACCCCGGTGTATGCGATACCCCAAAAGAACCGGATAACGACCCGATTGACGGTTTCGGTCACGGCACGCACGTGGCGGGGATAATCGGAGCTGCCGGAAACAACACCACAGGCATCGCAGGGATGATGTGGGACGTAAGACTGATGGCGGTGAAATTCCTCAATGACGCACAGGGAGAAGGCACTACGGCCGACGCGATCAAGGCTGTCGAATACGCGGTCGCGAACGGCGCGAAGGTAATCAACGCGAGTTACGGCGGCGGCGCTTATTCTGCTGCCGAGTTCGATGCGATAAATTCAGCGGCCTCGTCGGGCGTCCTGTTTGTGGCTGCTGCGGGCAACGGCGGCGGCCCGAACGAGACCGGACTTAACAACGATCTCCTTCCCGCCTATCCTGCAAGCTATAATCTGCCGAATATTATCTCTGTCGCTGCCACCGATCAGAACGACCACAGGGCGAGTTTCAGCAATTTCGGTTCCGGTACCGTGCATGTGGGAGCGCCGGGAGTCTATATCCTGAGTACGATCACTCCGGGGGTCACCTTTTCTCTCTGCACCGGCTCGGCTCTCGTGGGGTACGATATATGCAGCGGCACTTCCATGGCGGCGCCTCATGTTTCCGGCCTTGCAGGGCTGCTGTACAGCGCCTACCCGTCTTTCACCATGTCCCAGGTCCGCAGCACCATCCTGCGATATGTGGACCCTCTGCCTGACCTTACCAGTTGGGTGCTCTCCGGCGGGAGGATCAACGCCTACAAGGCGCTCTCATCTCTGCTCGCGCCCAGCGACCTCGCCGCAACCGCTGCATCTTCTGCGAGCATAACCCTCTCATGGAAAGACAATGCGACAGGTGAGGACGGATACAGGGTCGAGCGGAAATCCCCGGGAGGGGATTTCGTCCAAATCGCGAATATAGGGCCGGACAACACCACCTTCACCGACACCGGTCTCAGTCCGTCCACTACATACTCTTATCGGGTGAAGGCGTACAATACGATTCCCGCCGAATCCCTTTACTCAAACGAGACCTCAGCGGCAACGCCTGCCACAACGACTGCAACCACTTCCGGCGACAGCGGAGGGGGCGGAGGCTGTTCCGTCGGTGCGAGGCAAAATACGCCTACGGCGTTTGCCGATATGACGGTACTGCTCATACCGATCGTGGTCGCAGCGGTGATGAGACGGAGAAGATAGCAAAGGATTGCGGATACGCTGACGTTTCTCAGGGAAAAGGCATTTTACACATACCCTGTCCTCTTCGGAATGGTTTTTGTGTATCATGCCTTTTCGCTTTCCTTTCTGGAAATCCTTATTCCTCTCTTTCTTGTGGCGGTGCCCTTTCTCTTCCGGGTGAAGGTCGGCGTGAGGTTCAGCGGGAAAGATATCCTCACCGGCATTGTTGTATCGGCCGCACTGCTCCTGCCCTTCTGCTTGTTTGTCTTATTCATGGGAAAGAGCGTTGTCCTTCCTCCCGCGGGAACCGTGCTTTTTCAGCTCGCCGGCGTTGCGCTGCCTGAAGAGGTCTATTTCAGAGGGTTTCTTCAGGAGAGATTGGGGAACACTGCAGGGGCGGTGGTTGCAGTCAGCGCTCTTTTCGCGTTCACCCATCTCCCCCAGCTGATATTCTATTCCGATATCAGTTCCGTGTTGACTTTTTTCCCCTCGCTCGTCATGGGGTTTCTCTATATGAAGACCGCAAATGTTCTTACTCCGGCCATCTTTCACTTCAGCGCGAACATCGTCTTCCTCAGCCTTTTGTGATATACTTGGGGATGTCGAATATGAAGTTCATGACCGCCGGAGAGTCCCATGGCAAGGGCCTTTGCGGGATTATCGAGGGGATCCCCGCAAACCTTTCCCTTTCCTCACAAGAGATCGATAAGGAGCTGAAGAGAAGGCAATCCGGCTTCGGACGCGGAGGAAGGATGAAGATCGAATCCGACCACGCCGAGATACTTTCCGGGGTCCGATGGGGAAAGACGCTCGGCTCCCCGATTACGATTCTCATAGAAAACGCGGACCATAAGAACTGGCTTGAAGGGATGTCCGCAGACGCCGCCGCGCAGGGTTCAATCCCTCCGGTGACGAGGCCGAGACCGGGACATGCCGACCTTGCAGGAGCGATAAAGTACGACCAGCGTGATATCCGGAATGTCCTCGAGCGCTCGAGTGCCCGGGAGACCGCGGTGAGGGTCGCCTGCGGAGCGATCGCCAAGAGGTTTCTCTCCGAGTTCGGAATCGGGGTGGGGAGCTACGTGACGCAGATAGGAAATGAGCATGCGGCCTTGGGCAGTCAGCCGTTATCGGGCAGGGAACTCCTGGGCCTTTTCGACGAGGCAGAGGCCTCTCCGGTCAGATGCCCCGATCAAAATGGCGCACACCGCATGGTTGCGCTCATCGAGAAGGCCTTGAAGGAGGGGAATTCACTTGGCGGCGTCTTTGAAGTTTTTGTCACCGGCGCTCCCGCAGGGCTCGGAAGCTACATCCAGTGGGACAGGAGACTTGACGGGAGGCTCGCACAGGCATTGATGTCCGTTCAGGCGATTAAAGGGGTGGAGGTGGGCGCCGGATTCGCGCTGGCGGGACGACCCGGCTCCGAGGTGATGGACGAAATATTCTACGACCGTGAAACGTCGAACGTGAAGCGTGAGAGGATCCCGAAGACCACGTCTCACGTCTCACGTCTCACGTCTCACGGGTTTTACCGAAGAACGAACAATGCGGGCGGCATCGAGGGAGGCATGACGAACGGGATGCCCGTAATCGTAAGGGCTGCGATGAAGCCGATTCCCACCTTGCGCACACCCCTCGGTTCTGTTGATATCATCACGAAGGAGGCGTTCGAGGCTGCGTACGAGCGCTCTGATGTCTGTGCGGTCCCTGCAGCGTCGGTGGTCGGCGAGGCCATGACTGCGCTCACGGTTGCTGATGCGTTCATCGAGAAATTCGGCGGCGACAGCATGGAAGAGGTTATGAGGAACTATAAGGGGCATCTGGAGTACGTGAAGAGATTCTGAGGAAGTGAAAGGGCTGTCGCACTTCAGGCCGTTTGCATGCGATGAAGTTATTTAAGTACGAATCTGTCGCTCATCCCGCGGGAAGACGCCTTCATGATATGGCTCACGCTGGTCACGGATACCTCAAGGTATCGCGGCAAACGGTCCTTCACTGCGACTGCCCTTCATTAAGGAGTCTGAACGCCATCTATGAAGAACATCGTACTTACAGGTTTCATGGGCACAGGGAAGACCGAGGTCGGGAGGGAGCTCTCCAGCCTCCTCGGCTGGAGGCTTGTCGACGTGGACGAGGAAATTGTCAAGGCGGAAGGCATGAGCATCAACGAGATATTCAGTCGTTTCGGTGAGCCGCGATTCAGGGAGATCGAGACCGAGGCGATACGAAGAATTTGCGCAAGCAGGAGTGTGATCATATCGACAGGAGGCGGCGCAGTCCTTCGCCAGGAGAACATGGACATGCTGCGCGAGGGGGGCGTCATCGTGAACCTTTCTGCTACGGCCGGCACGATCCTCAGGAGGACGAGCGGCACTGCTGAAAGACCCCTCCTCAGGGTCGAGAACCCTCTCGAGAAGATCAGGGAACTCCTTGAGCTCAGAAGACCATTCTATGAGAAGGCGGATATCACGATAGATACTGAATCCTGGACGCCGCGCGAGATAGCAGAGGAGATACTCGGGAGGATGGGATGGAAAAAGTAAGGGTTGCTCTGGGCGAGAGGAGTTACGACATCCGTATCGGTTCCGGCATGCTCCGTGAGATCGGCGAAGGGATA
>DATJWU010000027.1:0-6031 GCA_035501055.1 Thermodesulfovibrionales bacterium | reverse complement strand
CGGCTGAGAATAATCGCGTTCACCTCATCGTTGCTCGCGAAACTCCAGAAGTCCAGATTTGTAGACCCCACTGTCGACCATACGCCGTCAATCACCGCCGTCTTGGCGTGGAGCATGCTCTTGCGCCTCTCGAAGAGCTTTACCCCGGCCTTCAGGAGATCCCCATAATAGTACCGCCCCGCATAGAACGCAAGGGAAGAGTCACTCATCCCGGGCAGGATGATCTTCACATCGACACCGCGCTCGACCGCCCCGGTAAGGGCCTCCATCATCTGCGCGTCCGGCACGAAATAGGCGTTCGTCAGGTGGGCCGAGTTCTCCGCGAAGGCGATGGCCGACACATACATGATGAACGTGATCCTGTTCTCCTCACCAGGTGTGCTGCCGACGACCATCACAAGATCCTTGCCGGCGTCTTTGAGCTTCGGGAAATAGTCCCGTTTCGGAAGCTCGGGGCCCTTCTGTCTCTGCCATGTGTCAAGGAAGAGCTGCTGGAACTCGGCGACCGAGGGGCCTTCAATCCGGACGTCCGCGTCGCGCCAGGGTGGAACTTCCTCTTCACGCTCCTCACCGGAGAGTCTGCCCGAATATACCTCGCTGATATTTACCCCGCCGGTAATCGCCACGCTGCCGTCGACGACAAAAATCTTGCGGTGGTCGCGGTGCGTAATCCGCCATCTCCCATGGGCCTTCAGCGGATTTATCGGGTTGAATTCGAGCACCTGTATTCCGCCCTGGCGGAGACGTTCGAAGAAAGAGGCAGGAGTGCCGAGACTTCCCACGCTGTCATAGATGAGGTTCACCTGGACCCCCTCGGCCTGCTTCCGGAGCAGGAGATCAGCGAAGGCACGGCCTGTTTCGTCGTCATTGAAGATGAAGGTCTCGATATTGATATGGTCCTTCGCGTCGTTCGCGGCGGCAAACATGGCCTTGTAGGTCGCCTCACCCCCGACGAGAAGCGTGACGCTGTTTCCCTTGACCACCGGATGTCCGCTCGCAGACTCGAGCACTGCGATGTGGCGCTCCAGCATGTCCGTGGGGTCGACCGCATGCTTAAGTCTCTCCATGAGCGCACTGCTCTGCGTGGGGGAGAGCGGCCCCCTGGCCGAGACGATCTGGGGCGTGGTCTGACTTTCCTCCGTTTCCTGAACGACTTCGGAGACCTTCGGGAGGGTCGCACACCCGGAGAAGAACATGAAGGCGGCAACCGTTAAGGCAGGAAGCAACCATACCCCGCCCGGGGGCCTGGCCGTGTCGGGCCTCAATGCTCTCCTTTCTCCTGCACTCGGCAGCAGGCGCCTCCCGCAAATCGCCGAAAACACGAGGCCGGATCCAGGTCACTTTTCTCCGGAATCCGGCCCGCGCTGCACGGAAAAATTGGCTTACTTCTTATGACACTTCGCGCATTCCTTCTGGTCAAAGGCGCCTTTGCCGTCATGACACTTGCCGCAGAATTTTCCTGCCACATGATCGGCCTGGGTTATCTTTGCCGTTTTCTTCATCGCGAAGGGAGCGGGGTGGCAATCTTTGCAGGCCAGTTTTGCATCTGCGTGCTTCTTGCCGTCAAAGATGACCTTCCCTTCCTTTCCGCCCGCGAATTCCACGGTCTTCCCCGGGCCGACCGCAAGCGCAGCGCTGCCGAAGGCGACCATCGCGAAGACCGCACATACTACCATGAGAACCTTTTGCATCTTTTTCACCTCCTTTTTTTGCTTGTCTCAAGAAAGTTATCAGGAAAAATATGCAATGTCAAGAGGCAAACGTCCAAAAACTGCGACAACGTCACAATAAGACGGCTGCCACAATACCCTGCCGTGTGCGGAAAAGTCTGTTAAAATAGAAATATACGGGTGCATCGGTCAAAAAGAGGATGACCGCATGCCCGATGAGATAGGTGCAGTCACTGATGGAACAGAAAAGCCAGGAGAAAGAGCACAACGCCCTGAAAGAGCCTCAAAGCTCCCTTGACTGTCCCACCGAGGCTGAACTGCGCTATCGCATACTCTTCGAACAAGCCCCTTACGGCATCCTGATCATAGACACCGACGGGAGAATCCTTGAATTCAACGAAGCGGCCCATCGCGACCTCGGCTATACCAGGGATGAGTTTGCGAACCTTGCCATCTCCGACCTCGACCCCGATGAGGGGCCCGAAGAAGTGCAGGCCAAAATCAGTGAAGTCCTGAAGGACGAAAAAGCCGACTTTATCAAGAGACACCGTACAAAAGACGGCGAAATACGGATCGTTCACATCATCACGCAGGCGATGTCTTTGTCCGGCCGCACGGTCTTTCATACCATCTGGCGCGATGTCACCGAACACAACCGGATGGAACAGGCACTCAGGGAGTCCGAGGGGAAGTACCGGGACCTCTTTGAGAATGCGAATGATGCGATATTCATCACCGATGCGGAGCTGAATTGTATCGATGCGAACAAACGGGCGAGTGAGCTTTTCGGCTTTGCGCGGGAAGAGTTCCTGAAGATGAACGTCTTCGACGTCGTCACCCCCAATCAGGTCTCACGGGTGGAGGAAGCCCTCAACCGGCTCAGGGAAGAGCTGACCCATGATAGATTCGTCGGGAAGATGCTCACCAAAGAAGGGACCTTGCTGGACATCGAGGTCAGCTCTTCCGCCATCATGGACGGCGATCATGTCGTCGGAGCAAGGCACATTGTACGGGACATTACCAAAAGGAAGAGGACCGAAGAAGCATTGCGCGCAAGCGAGGCATTCCTCCAGACGATCATCGAGAACGAACCGGAATGCGTCAAGCTCCTCGCTCACGACGGAAGCCTGCTGATGATGAACCGGGCAGGGCTGAAGATGATCGAAGCCGCTTCCTTCGATCAGGTCAAGGGCAAGTCTATCCATTGCCTCGTAACCGAGGGTTATCGCGACGCCTTCACCGCGCTGACTGAGGACGTCTTCCGGGGAAAAACCGGGACACTCGAATTCGCGATTGTCGGCCTTGGGGGACGCCACCTCTGGCTCGAGACCCACGCGGTTCCCCTTCGCAACGAGAATGGCGAAATCATCGCCCTGCTCGGCGTGACCCGTGATATCACGGTCCGGAAGAGGCTGGAAGAAGATCTCATAAGGGCGCAAAAGCTCGAGTCGGTCGGTATCCTCGCGGGAGGCATCGCCCATGATTTCAACAACCTGCTCACTGCCATCCTCGGTAATATCAGCCTCGCAAAGACATACGTCGGTGCCGGGGACAGGATACATGACCGGTTGGTCAGTGCGGAAAATGCTACGGTGAGGGCCAAAGGGCTGACCCAACAGCTCCTTACCTTTTCGAGAGGCGGCGCCCCTGTCAGAAAAATAGTCTCTCTCGGAGACGTGGTGAAGGAGTCCATCGACTTTTCCCTCAGGGGGTCCGATCTGCGGTGCACCGTGAGTATCCCTCCCAATCTCTGGCCGGTCGAAATCGACGAAGGACAGATAGGGCAGGTCATCAATAACCTGATCATCAATGCGTGCCAGGCGATGCCGGGAGGAGGCGTCATTACGGTGGAGTGCAGGAACGTCACCATCGGAAAATCGGATGCCCTTCCGCTGAAAGAAGGAAACTATGTGCAGTTGTCCGTGAGCGACCAGGGGGTGGGCATCCCGAGAAACCATCTCACAAGGATATTTGACCCCTATTTCACTACCAAACAGGAGGGGAGCGGCCTCGGACTCGCAACTTCCTACTCGATTGTCAAAAGGCACGACGGATATATCGACGTGCAATCCGAACCCGGGGCCGGCACAATCTTCCACGTCTACCTCCCTGCCTCGGCGAGTCGGCCTGCCGTCACTGTTGAAGATGAAGCACCTCTTATCGGGAGAGAGAGAGTCCTCCTCATGGATGACGAAGAATCGGTGAGGACAGTCGCCCGTGAGATGCTCGTACGCCTCGGGTACGAGGTTGAAGTAGCCGGAGACGGCGCTCAGGCAGTAATGATGTACAGACGGGCCAAGGAGGCGGGAGAACCTTTTCATGTGGTGATCATGGACTTGACCGTACCCGGGGGTTTGGGAGGCGCTGAAGCGATCACACAATTGTCGGAGATCGACCCGTCGGTCAGGGCTATCGTGTCGAGCGGTTACTCAAACGACGAGATAATGGCCGATTACCGGCAGCACGGTTTTGCGGGCGTGATCACCAAGCCTTACACCCTCAGGGAATTGAGCGTGGAGGTGAAGAAAGCGACAGAGGGCGAACCCCGAGAGTGAAAACGCCTTCGCGGAATACGACAAGGACCTGCTCCTATATCACCCGCGAAGGTCATGCGCGCTTATCGGAGGAGCTTTCCTTTTTGTGGAAGATCAAGCGCCCCCAGGTCACTCAGGCTGTCGCCGATGCCGCCGCCATGGGGGATCGCTCCGAAAACGCGGAGTACATCTACGGAAAGAAACAGCTGCGCCAGATCGATTCCCGGATACGTTTTCTCTCCAAGAGACTGAATGATCTGGTCGTCGTCGACCGCATACCCGACGATACCTCGAAGATTTTCTTCGGCGCCTGGGTCGAACTCGAGGACGACGAAGGCACCCCGTCCCGATACCGCATCGTCGGCCCCGACGAGTTCGACCCCGACCGGAGTTTTATCAGTATTGATTCACCGATGGCAAAGGCATTGCTCGGCAGGAGTGAGGGCGACGAGGTGACCGTGAACAGACCGAGCGGCACCGCCACGTTTGTGGTGATGTCGGTCCGTTATTGACTGATCAAAAAATGAAATTTGTTCCTTGAAAGCGGAGACGTGAAGGCCTTCAAAGTCTTTTGATCTCGCCATGATTTTATCTGATGCCATGGTAAAATTCTCAATGCTTGAGTGCATGCTCATCGGCACATCAAGAATTTCATCATGGCATGAATACGGTGGCGCTGCAAAAGACTTTTCAGTCATCCACGTCACCGCTGAATGCAATGTCCGAATTCGCTCCCGGTTTTTTTATCGTTCGGACAGAAAGGGTGTACACAATGAATAAGACCATACGCACAGGCTGTCAGAGGGTGCAGGTTTCCCTCTGCTTTTTGCTCTGCGTACTCTTCCTCCTCTTCATCGCAGGGCCGGGAGGCGTTTTTGCGGAAGAAGCCTCAGACGAGGCGGGGAGACTCACTTCTCTCGTCGATAAAGTAATCGACGCCTACGGCGGCAGGGAGGCGATCGAAGGTATGCACTCGCTTCACCTCAGAGGGAAGATCGAGGCGTTCATGCTCCACGACCGGGGGACCTACGAACTCTGGTTCAGGAGGGAGAGGAAACTCCGTGTGGAAACGAAATACCAGCATGCGTGGGAAGTGAGGATACTGAACGGGGAGAGAGGGTACAGGAGTTCAGACTCCCTTCCCCTCGAAGAGGTGTTCGGCCCCCGATACTTTGCCATGGTGTATCAGTATAAGCACCTGGACATACTCCATGACCTCCTCAAGGGGACATATCAGATACGCTCGGCCGGAAGATCTTCGCTGAACGGCAACGACGTCGAGGTCTTAAGGCTGAAGGACTCAGAAGGCACGGTGATGGATATCGTTGTTGAGGCCCGCACGTTTCATATCGTGAAGGTCACGGGGTATTTCAGTGCGGAGGGCAAAAAGACAGAACTTTCAGCCGAGTTCTCCGACTTCAGGAAGGTCGGCGCCTTGCAGTTCCCCTTCAGGGTCACCAACTACGCCGCAGGAATGAAAATAGCCGAGACGGTCATCGATGAGTATTCGTTGAATCCCGAGATAGTCGACTCTCTTTTCGGGCCGCAGGCCATCCACTCGCTCTGATTAACCGAAGGAATCGCGGTTGTGTAATGGAGGAGATTTTCGCACTTCGCCGCGTTGACAAACCTCCCGCATAACGGTATCCTTGTGAACGGCCTCTATGGGGGATCGGAATGTCTCGCGCAACAAAGGGAGGAGTTATGAAGATGACAAGAACTGTCAGGACTGTCTCACTCTTCTTATTTTCATTTGTGTTGTGGTTCTCTTCACCGGCTTTCGCCGGGTTTCTGTATGTACTGAATGACAGCAGCTCTTCGACCGCG
>DATJWU010000026.1:0-2752 GCA_035501055.1 Thermodesulfovibrionales bacterium | reverse complement strand
CCGAGGTTGGAGGCAAGGTGGCCGCCGCATGAGGACACCTGTTCTATGACTATCTTCCTCAGTTCCTCTGCGAGGATGGGCAGTTTCTCCCTCGGCAGTTTCTTCAGGTCTGCAGGCGATCTGATACCTTTGAGCAGCATTTAATTCCTCCTGCGAATAATGTAGCGCGCGATTTCCCTCAGGGCATCCGCCTTGTCGCCGAACGCGCGCAGTGCAAAGAGAGCGTCGTCAACGAGCTCCTGGGCCTTCCGGGAAGAAGTCTCAATACCGTAGAGACCCGGATAGGTCATCTTGTTCTTTCTTTCGTCGGAGCCGGTCTGTTTGCCGAGTTCTTCGGTGTCGCCCTGTATGTCGAGTATATCATCTATGATCTGGAACGCAAGGCCGATCTTCTCGCCGTAGTGCGTGAGGGAACGGAGTTCCTTCTTCCCTGCCCCGGCGAGGAGGCCGCCGATCCTCACGGATGCGGTAATAAGTGCCCCTGTTTTGTGAGTGTGGATGAAGGAAAGACTGTCGATGTCCTGCGGGGCATTTTCCGAGAGGAGGTCTTCCGCCTGGCCCCCGACCATTCCGTGGGCGCCTGATGCCATGGCGATTTCGCGCGCGACTTTGAGCCTCACCGAGGGGGCTATCCGGGCGCCGCCGGGTGAATTCGAGAGGAGATAAAAGGCCTCCGTCAAAAGGGCGTCACCGGCGAGGATCGCCATGGCGTCGCCGAAGACCTTGTGGTTTGTGGGCCTTCCCCTCCTGAGATCGTCATTGTCCATGGCCGGAAGGTCGTCGTGGATCAATGAGTAGGTATGAATGAATTCCAGGGACGCAGCGTAGGGGACGATCGCTTCCGCGTCGCCGCCGCAGGCTTCATGGGAGGCAAGGGCGAGGATCGGCCTGAGGCGCTTGCCTCCGGCGAGGAGCGAGTAAGACATCGCATCGCCCAGGACCGCAGGAGCGAGGGGGGCATCGAAGTAAGAGGCGAGAAACGCATCGATCCGTTCCCGCTTTTCGCTGAGGTAGCTCTTTATGTCCATCACGTTCCGGAAACCGTGGTGCGGGAACCAGGCGTAAAAGCCAGGACTTCCGGAATTCGTTCTGCTGTCACTGTTCCGTGGTTTGTTCTCATTCCCACTCAATCGTGCCCGGCGGTTTTGAGCTGATGTCGTACACAACCCTGTTCACGCCCTTGACCTCGTTAATGATCCTGTTCGATATCTTTCCCAAGACCTCGTAAGGTATCTTAGCCCAGTCGGCGGTCATGCCGTCAAGGCTTGTAACCGCCCTTACCGCAACCACGTGATCATAGGTCCTTTCGTCGCCCATGACACCGACGCTCTTTACCGGCAATATGACGGCGAATGCCTGCCATATCTCCCTGTAGAGTCCCGCGGTCTTGATCTCTTCGAGCACAATCGCGTCGGATTCCCTGAGGATGCTCAGCCGCTCCTCCGTGATATCCCCGATGCACCGTATCGCGAGACCGGGACCGGGGAAGGGATGGCGCCAGCAAATCTCCTCGGGCAGACCGAGTTCCTCTCCCAGCACCCTGACCTCGTCCTTGAAGAGCTCCCTCAAGGGCTCGATAAGTTTCAGGTTCATTATCTCGGGAAGGCCGCCCACATTGTGATGACTCTTTATCACGGCAGAGGGACCTTTGAAAGAGACGCTTTCGATTACGTCGGGATAGAGGGTGCCCTGTGCCAGGAATTCGGCATCCTTTATCTCTTTTGCCTCATCCTCGAATACCGCGATGAACTCCTTGCCGATGATCTTCCTCTTCATTTCCGGATCGGTGATATTCCTCAGCTTATCGAGAAAGCGTTGTCTTGCATCAACGAAGAGCAGTCTTATGTGAAAATGGTCCTGGAAGGTCTTCCTGACCTTTTCCGCCTCTCCTTTCCTGAGGAGACCGTTGTCTACGAAGATACAGGTGAGGTCGTCCGCGACTGCTCTGTGGAGGAGAAGGGCGACGACCGAGGAGTCTACGCCGCCGCTGAGGGCGCATATCACCTTCTTGCCGCATGCCTTCGCGCGGATGTCGGATACCGCGGTTTCGATGAAAGAGGACATTTCCCACGTGGGTTTAGACCCGCATACGGTAAACACGAAATTGTGCAGGATCCTGTCGCCTTCATCGGTATGGGCCACCTCGGGATGGAACTGCAGGGCATAGAAATGCTTCCGGGGGTCGGCCATCGACGCGATCGGGGAGTTGTCGGTATGGCCGATTACCGAAAACCCCGAAGGGAGCTGTTCGATCCTGTCCCCATGGCTCATCCAGACCTTCGTCTTCTGAGACACTCCCCAGAGAAGATCCTTGTCGTTATCGACCAGCAGTTCGGCCCCTCCGTATTCTCTTTTCACCGCCTTGGCGACCTTGCCTCCGAGGTGGTGGGCCATGAGCTGCATGCCGTAGCATATGCCGAGGACCGGTATGCCCAGGGAGAATATTTCGAGGTCGGGTACAGGGGCACCTTGGTCATAAACGCTTGAAGGGCCGCCGGAGAGGATGATCCCCCTGGGGTTGAAGGCCCTTATCTTCACAAGCGGGGTGTTGAAGGGGAAAATTTCAGAATAGACCTTGCTCTCCCTGATGCGGCGCGCGATCAGCTGGGTGTACTGTGATCCGAAGTCAAGTACGAGTATCCTGTCGGTATTGGTCATATTAGGGCAATAGGCTATAGGCAATAGGCCATTGGCAGGAGAGAAGGAAGAACCAGGAAGTGTTTCTTGCCTATTGCCCTTTGCCCCTTGCCTT
>DATJWU010000025.1:0-2651 GCA_035501055.1 Thermodesulfovibrionales bacterium | reverse complement strand
AACCTCCGGGTGCACAATATGCTCAAAGGCGTCTTTCAGCGCCTCAATGGAGCCCTGGACATCGCCTTTGATGATGATGTTCAGATCCTTTATCGCCCCTTCCTTGATCTGCGAATAGAGGTCGTCGAGGGTCAGTTTCTTTGACTTCGCCATCTCGGCAAGCCTCTGCTTCTGTTGTCTCATCATCGCGATCTGCCGGGCCTTCTTCTCGTCTTCCACCACGAAGAAGGTATCACCCGCGGTCGGCACCTCGGAAAATCCGATCACCTCGACAGGGGTTGACGGACCGGCCGCAGATATCCGTTTCCCGGTGTCGTCTATCAGCGCCCTTACCTTGCCCACACCGGTACCGGTCAGGAATGCATCTCCGGCGCTGAGGGTGCCGTTCTGGACAAGGACAGTGGCCACCGGGCCCCTTCCCTTGTCGAGCCTCGCTTCTATAATCGTGCCCTTCGCCATCCGCTTCGGATCAGCCTTCAGTTCCATGATCTCTGCCTGAAGGAGGATCATTTCGAGGAGATGTTCTATACCGATGCGCTTCTTTGCAGAGACCTCGACAAAAATGTCCTTGCCTCCCCATTCCTCTGAGATGATGCCACGCTCGGAAAGTTCGCTCTTCACCTTCGCCGCGTTGGCCTCCGGTTTATCGATCTTGTTGACCGCAACGATGATCGGCACGTTCGCCGCCTTCGCATGATCGATCGCCTCGACCGTCTGGGGTTTCACGCCGTCGTCCGCGGCAACCACAAGCACCACAACGTCCGTCACCTTTGCTCCTCTCGCCCTGAGCGAGGTGAACGCCTCGTGACCGGGCGTATCAAGGAACACGATCTCCTTACCCTTCAGGGTCACCTTGTATGCCCCGATATGCTGGGTGATCCCTCCCGCTTCCGTCTCGGTCACTTTGGTCTCACGTATCGCGTCGAGCAGCGATGTTTTCCCGTGGTCTACATGACCCATGATCGTCACTACCGGAGGCCGGAGCAGAAGGGCTTCAGTATCTTGAGCTTCCTCCTCAAGAAGGGGCTCCTCCTCAATGCTCGATACTTCGAGCTTCACCCCGAACCCCTCGGCCACGAGCAGGGCTGCATCGATGTCTACGGCCTGGTTTATGGTGGGCATGTAACCCAGTTCCATAAACTTCTTTATTACCTCGGAAATTTTTACGCTGATAAGTTCGGCGAACTCCTTCACGGTGATGCCCTCGCGTATCTTGAGGACCTTCTTTCGCGGTGCGGTAGTCAGGGGCTGGGGTTTCTCCATGACCCTCGGCCCGCCCCTGCCCTTCTTGAACGACTTCCCATCGTGCCATTTCTTCGGCTCGATCTTCCGGACGGTCTGAAAGGCCCTCTGCATCGCGGGCTTTGCCTTGAATTTCTCTACCTTCTCAACCTCAATCTCCTTCTTGAACCTGTCGGGAACCTTGAGATCTGTCTCTTCGATCGGAGTCGCAGGCTCTTCCTCACCGACCGCGGGCGCCGGCGGAGCCGGCTCTTCGGGTTCAGGTTCAAGTACGGGAACGATTATGGGAGCGACCGCTGCCTCAGCCGGTTTCTCGACAACCTTCTTCCCCGCCGGAACCGCCTTTTTCTTTTCTTTGGTCTTGCCCGCAGGTTCAGGCTCTCTCTTAAGAATCTCCTCGACCTTTGCGACTGTCTCTTCTTCTATGCCGGAAGAATGCGTCTTCCCCTCAAAGCCGAGACGGAAGAGCACCTCAATGACCTCTTTGTTGCTCACGCCTAATTTCTTCGCGAGATCATACACCCTTACTTTTGACATCTATCGAAAACCTCCGTTCCACAGCCGGCAAAAAAATGGAAACTTCGCATTCACCTTGTATCCTCCGAGCTAAAATGTTATCATAAACGCGTTCCTTAATGCAATTTCGCATCGGCGGCGCCCTGGTCGGCAGCATTCCTGCGGACGGGGGGAATCAACCCGGCATTCAGAAGGAGGATGAAAGTGGCAAAATGTTTTTCATGCGGTAAAGGAAAGTCAGTGGCGAACAATGTGAGCCATGCAAATAACAGGACCAAGAGGCAGGTGTTCCCCAACCTTCAAAGAACGCGGATAGAAACAAACCACGGCGTGAAGCACGAATACGTCTGCACGAGGTGCCTGCGCTCCGGATTCGTCAAGAAAGCCGTGTGAACGCACAGGCGGTGTGAAGAGGATCGGAAGTCTCATTTCCCCCCTTGTAAAGAGCCTCGGCATTGAAGGGGCTCTCAGGCTCGAGGGGATACGGGGAGAATGGGCGGTCCTTTTCGGCGAACCCCTCTCCCTCCATATGTCTCCCGTCAGCCTGCGGAACGATGAGCTCCTTATTGCGGTGGACTCCCCCGTCTGGCTCCAGCAGATCAGTTTCTACAGGAAAGACATCATTGAGAAGCTGAGGCCTTTTCATGTTGCCGAGGTGCGCTTCAGGCTCGGGAAGATCCGACAGACAAAAGACTTCAGAGAAAAACCCGCGTCCCCTCCCGCCAAAAAGGCCCTCGATAAAAACACCCTCCGCTTTATCGAACAGACACTTTCAGGAATAGAAGACGACGCGCTCAGAAAAAGCATCGGGGACCTTATGGAGAGGGCCTTCTCACAAGAGCGGCCTGCCGTCTGAAAGGCTCCCCTCTGCATCGCCTGAAAAAAAATACCCC
>DATJWU010000024.1:0-2682 GCA_035501055.1 Thermodesulfovibrionales bacterium | reverse complement strand
TTCTTTGTGATTGTTCCGGGCCTGATGAATAAACTCGAAGTCTTCTGTATGATCCTCTCCGATGCCTTTGGCCCCCAGCTCTGGTGGCCTTCAGACACGCCTTTCGAGGTTGCGGTCGGTGCGATCCTGACCCAAAACACGAACTGGGCAAACGTTGAAAAGGCGCTCGGTAATCTCAAGGCTGCCCGCGTTCTGAGCGCCAAGAAGCTGCGTGAAACGCCGGCCGCGGAAATCGCTGCGCTCATCGAACCTGCCGGGTACTTCATGGTCAAGACAAAGAGGCTCAGGGCCTTTATCGCCTTTCTTGTCGAAAATTACCGCGGCAGTATGAAGTGCATGAAGGACGAAGACACGCACAAACTGAGAATGGAACTTCTCTCGGTCCATGGCATCGGCCCTGAAACGGCCGACTCGATTCTCCTCTATGCCCTTGAGAAACCTGTATTCGTCATCGACGCCTATACGAGGCGGGTCCTTTCACGCCACGCCATTATGAACCATGATGAATCCTATGAAGTCTTTCAGGGGCTCTTTCATTCGTCACTGAAAAGGGACGTGCGGCTCTACAATGAATACCATGCCCTGATTGTCGCCGTGGGCAAGGCCTTCTGCAAGCCGCAGCCCCTCTGCGCACAATGTCCTCTCTCGAAGTATCTCCCAAAGACCCGCTCATCAAAGCGGCATAATCTGTCGAAGCGTAAGCGGGCGGTGAGATGAGCGGAACAACCGTCGTTTTTGCGACGATTCAGGTATAATACGCCATGGGCGGAAAGACGAAACCTTCTTTGAATTTCACTCTTGTCTGCGACGACGTAAGGCAGGAGGTGGGGGGGAAGGTCAGCCTCATGGGCATCTTTGAGAATATCTACGCTTCTCAATTTCCTGCAGTCCATCCGAGACTTGCCATTGTAAACGAATGGAGCGACGGGAGCGGCGAATTCGAAGTGTTGCTCCGGGTCCTTTCCCCCGACAGGAAGAACGTCATGCGTGAGGCCCATTCGCGGCTTCGGCTCACTGACGCACGGTACCGCCACAGGGACATATCAATCCATCTCAACATCGAGTTCAAGGAGCAGGGGACATACTGGATAGAGAATTACCTTGACGGCATGCTCGTGAACTCAGTGCCCCTGCAGGTGATCCTGGTCAAGGAAAAATCGTTCCATTAGGGAGACGGATATGCCAGAGGCCTCTGACCGGCTGAAACGTATTGAGGAGAAGATCCGCGAAAGGGAAGAAACCGCGGTCATGGGGCACTCCCTTATCAGAGAGGTCGTCAGCGAGTTTCTCCTGTCGGACAAGGGATATACCGCTGATGATATCGAGATCGACCGCCGGTTCGAGATTATCCTGGATGACAAGACCGAATTTACCTCTGTCGATTACCTTATCACCATCAACGGAAAAAGATTCATGGCGATAAAGTGCACGCCGGGAGCGCTCGAATCACGGGAAAGGCATCTCGTGGCCTTCGCGAGGGTCGTGAGCGAGTGCCTGATACCTTACGCGCTCGTGACCGACGGGGCCCGTGCCCGGATGCTCGATACGAAGACCGGAAAGGTGATTGCGGAAGGGTTGGACTCGATCCCCGACAGAAAGCGGGCGGTCGAGATGACCGAAACCGTGAAGTTTGCGCCCTGCGCGCCGGAGAGGGTCGAAAAGGAAAAACGAATTCTCCTCGCCTTTGACTCTATCAGCTGCACTCAGGAATCCGGAGAGTAGATCTACCGGGACTGTACGAGCTTCTTTTCCTCCTTCCAGTAGGGACTCGAGATATCTTCAAAGGCGCTGAGGGCCGCCTGGGAGCCCTCTGATACCGCCACAACGATCTGTTTGACGCCTCCGGTAATATCACCTGCGGCGTAGACCATCGGCACCGAAGTCCTCTGCTGCCTGTCGACTTTGATATATCCTTCCCTGTCCATTTCGAGTCCGAGCATCGTGGCAACGTCATTATTGGCGATATACCCGATCGCGACGAACACGCCGTCCACCGCAATCTCTTTCACCACCTTTTCCTTTAGATCCTCGATCTCTACGGCGTTCACGACCTTGTCGCCGAGTATCTCCTTTACCACGCTGTTCCAGAGGACCGTTATCCCCAGTTTCTCCATGCTCTCCTTCAGCCTCTGCTCACACCGCAGCAAATCCCTCCGGTGCACCAGGGTGACATTCGCCCCAAGGGTATGGAGATAGAGGGCATAGGTCGCCGCGGTATTGCCGCCGCCCACGACGATCACCTTTTTCCCGTCTTTGAAGAAGTATCCGTCGCACTCGGCGCAGTAGCTCACACCCCTGCCGTAAAACTTCTGCTCGCCTGGCACGTCCAGTCTCCGGTTGTGTACCCCCGAGGCGATGATGATCCCTTTGGCGATATAGGTCGCCCAGTTCGTTTTCACATGGAACCTGTCTTCCACCTTTTCTATCTCCCTGACCTCCTCAGAAAGGTGCATTTCCGAGTACTGCGAGGTCTGCTGGGCCATCATATCGACAAGCGTCTTGCCGGGGATTCTTGTAAACCCCGGGTAGTTCTCGACCTCGGGCGTTATCGCGACCTGACCCCCGACCGCTTCCTTTTCGAGCAAGACCGTCTTGAGTCCCGCCCTTTCTCCGTAAATCGCCGCGGTCATCCCTGCGGGCCCCGCCCCGATGATCACAAGGTCCTTCTCGACTGGTCCTTCT
>DATJWU010000023.1:0-3561 GCA_035501055.1 Thermodesulfovibrionales bacterium | reverse complement strand
AGGGCGATAATGCCGGGATGAAGTATCAACTCGTCTGCCCGTTCCTCACCGTGTTGATCAATCTCCCGTCGCGCATGTCCACCAGCAGATCCAGCTGCTCATCTTCGAACACGATCGGGTCGTGTGAGGCGATGATCACGGTCTTGCCCCTGGCCCTGAAGTCACGCATGAGTTTCATGAACTCGCGGGAGAGGGAGGTATCGAGGTGCGCCGTCGGCTCATCAGCGAGTATCACCTCAGGATCGTTGATCAGGGCCCTCGCGATCGCGGTCCGCTGCTGTTCACCGCCTGAGAGACCCTGCACCGGGAAGTGCTCTCGTGCCGACATGCCCAGCCCCCTGAGTATTTCCCCCGCCCTGATCCGGAGGTCGGAAAGCCTCGCATCGGTAGGATAAAGAGGGATCATCACATTCTGGAGCACCGTCATCCCCGGAATGAGGTGGAACTGCTGGAAGATGAAACCGAAGGTCCTCCGCCTTATTTCGGTCATAAAACGTTCCGGCAGATGGGAGACATCCTTGTCTGCCACGGTGATCGAGCCTGAGGTCGGGCGCGTCATACACCCGATGAGCGACAGGAGGGTGGTCTTGCCCGAGCCGCTCGGTCCTTTCAATACGGCAAAATCCCCACGCCGGACAGTGACCGTGACCCCGCTCACCGCAAGAACCTCGTTCGGCCTGCCCCTGTTGTAGTACTTTGTGGCCTCTTCAAGCCTTATGATTTCATCAACGGGATTCGTCATCTCTTTCTCATCCCCGCACCACCTCGTCAGGGTCTGTGATCGAGGCCTTCCATGAGGGTATCACGGTCGCCGCAATATAGGGGATAACGGTAAGGGCCATCAGGGTCGCAATCTGGTAAGGGTCTATGAAAGGCAGGAGTCTGAAATGAGGGTAGATGACAGACCACCCTTTCAGCGCCGGTCCAAGCAGAGACGCACCGAAATAAAAAACATGAAGGTAGGCAAAAATCACCCCCAGGAGAAAAGAGGTGAGGGAAATGACAATCCCCTCCCAGAACTTCAGTTCGAGAACATCGGATGTTTCCCAGCCCAGTGCCTTGAGGATGCCTATCTCCCTTCTTTCCTCAGCGCTGAGCCCCGTTGCCTTGTCCCAGGCAAGGATTATGAAAGCGAGAAGGGCGCCCGCAAAGAGGGTCAGCACCAGTCCGGACCTCCAGCCGAAGACGGCGTCGTAGGTCCTGAGGATCTCACTCCTGAGTATGGGCCTTGTCGCGGGGAAATACTCCCGAACTTTCCTCGCAACCACCGGCGCCTCGGTCTCGTTGCTCACCGACACGGCAAGGTCCGTGGCCATCCCCACCGGTATGTTGAAGAGCCTCTTGAAATCTGTCGGGCTGATTACGATGAGGTCGGTAGTGAGGAGCTCTGAGGCTGACTTGAAGATCCCCGTCACGGTGAAGGTCATGAGGTGTCCTTCAGAAGACATGAGGAACATGTCGCTGTCGAGGTCAACGGCCCTCGCCTTCGCAATGCCTGCGCCGATCGCCGCAGTAAGCGCCTCTCCGAAGTCGGGCAGCCGCCCCTTCACCATTTTGTTCTCTCTGGCCGCAGAATCGGAAACGGCAATCACGGTGTAGTTCGCCCCCACGAAGCCATCATAATAATATCCCCAATATCTTGGCTCCACCCCGGCCACACCGGGTATCTTCGCAATTTCCTCGGCCATGCGGACCGGAACAAGGTCGTGACGCCCCGCGACCATTCTTTGCACAAGAAGCTCGGGTGCGTTTTTCAGGATAAGCTGGGCCTCGCGTTTGAAGGAGTAAGAGAGGAAAAGAATGGAGCCGCAAATGAAAATCACAAAGGCAAATACGAGGATAATGCCCATGTTCTTGAGTTTCCTCCGCAGGAGCGACTGGAGGGTATAGTCGACGACGTTCAGGTGCCTGTTGATGCTCATCGCTTCCTGATGGTGAGCGTGGTCGCAAGGGCCCTGTAATCAGGCGGCCCCACGATCGATCCTGAGGGAAAATGTTCGATTGATCCGGGGTAATCCTGAAACGCGGAAAAGAGGTCGGCCTGCGAAGGGTGCCGGGTGTATCTGGCGTCGGTCGAAAAAGACATATCCGTAAGTTTCAGGACCGCCGTGATCTCACCAAGGTCGGCCAGAAGGGGCTTTGCCTCTGAGACTCTTCTCTCCGAAACCGCGAAGAGACAGGCGATCAGCAACAGACAGGTGACGATGAATGCGAAGAAGGAAACCGACTTTCTCAATTATCTCAGGTCCCCGGCTTGTACTTCCTCGAATTTTAATATCTTCCTGCCCCCATGATCTTTCATGAATTCTTGCGCCTTTTCCATCGTCATGACCGGCACAAGCTCGGCCCCCATCGGTCCATTGACATCGCTGCCCTGGACATAGAACAGGCCCTGGGCCTCTGCAGGCCTTGCCGAATAATACTCCGTCACGTAGATCGCAAGGATATCGGCCTGTTTCCTCGAAGGGTTGTATTTGCCGACATTCAAATAGTATTTGAACATATCCTTCGGCCCGTCAAAAGCCGCGTAGGAGCCGTCCTTAAAAAGAATCTGCGCCACCCATTTGGGATAAGTCGCCACAGACATCCCGCATACCTGGCATTTGTCGCCCTTTTTTATTTCCACGGGTTTTTTCTCGACCGCATAGGATCCGACCCCTGCACACAAGATACCGGAAACCAGGAGAGTCGTCAGCAGCCATTTCCTGAGTGTTCGTGTCATGAGATGCTCCTTTCATTTGCGCCTTGGTGATCCCTCCGTTGTACAATATGCATCATTATACCGCATGAGATGAACTCTTGGGGTGAGCTGCCCCGGCTTTTTCCCTGTTCCCGAGTCTTATGGAGCCGCCTCACGCCTCAGGGGAGAAGCCTCGCGACAATCCAGGCTATCGCATAAAGCGCGCCGAGGAGCACGACGTCCGTCGGACCGACGGGAATGTCATATTGATAGGCGGCCCAGAATCCAAAGAAAGCGACGACACCGCCGATCAAAGAGGCTGCCATGGTGAACTGGCGCATCGTTCGTGCGAACAGGTGTGCCATGAGCGCGGGGATTAGCAAAAAACCAAAGGCGATGAGGGGGCCGACGCTGAGCACCGCCATCGAGACCGTGAGACCGATCAGTATGTAGAGCAGCACGTCCCAAAAGACGACGTTTTTGCGAAGTATGACCGCCGTCTCGCGGTCGAAGGATACCAGGAGCAGCTCCTTCTGGAACAATCCGAGCACCACAAGCACGAGGGCAAGCGTTGCGGCCGTCACCACGAGATCGAAATCGGAGATCGTGATGACCTCTCCTTTCAGCATGTCGAGCCAGCCGATCTCGCCGTAAGGGTTCTTCGCGAGAAGCAGGATGCCCAGCGCGGCGGCCACGACATAGGCAGTGCCGAGCCGGCCCTCGGGCTGCCCGCGGCCCCGCCGTTCCATGAAGGCCAGGGCCAGAATCGCTGCGAGCGAAAAAGTGATCGAGCCCGCAAAGGCGAGCGTGTGAGCACTCTGCGAGCCGTGACCCGCAAGAGTGAACCCGAGCCACAGGGGAAGGGACAGCGCGACCGCAAC
>DATJWU010000022.1:0-4201 GCA_035501055.1 Thermodesulfovibrionales bacterium | reverse complement strand
GGCGTGTCTGCAGGCCACCAGTGCTGGGGGCCAAAGGCATCGGAGAGGATCTTACAGAAGACTTCGAGTTTATTCATCAGGCCCGGAACAATCACAAAGAATTAAGAAGTAACACGCGCTTTCGGATGCGCCTTTTGGGTCTTCATTCCCTGGAACATCCACTTTCGGGTCAGTCTATTTTATCACAATCCGGCGAAGGTCAGGCCTTCGGTGGGTGTCAGGATTTCTGTGGTAAAATGAGCGATGCCTCAAGCAAGCAAAGAGATCAAAGCAACCATGCTTCACCCCTTGAGGACCATCTTTGGTTTTGAGGCCTTCCGCCCGAATCAGGAAGGCATCATCAAGAGTATACTGGAGAGGCGGGACGTCTTTGCGGTCATGCCTACGGGAGGAGGGAAATCGCTCTGCTACCAGCTGCCGGCTACGATGATGAAGGGTACCGCCGTCATTGTCAGCCCGCTCATCTCCCTGATGAAGGACCAGGTCGACGCGGCACTCGAAAACGGGATACGGGCTGCATTCATGAACAGTTCGATGACTCCGGCAGAATTGGCCTCGGTGTACCAGAGGCTGAAGCAAAAGACGATAAGGCTTCTCTACATCGCGCCCGAACGTTTTGCCATGCAGCATTTCCTCGAGACCCTGAAGAGTTTTCCCATCTCTCTCTTTGCAATAGACGAGGCGCATTGCATATCAGAGTGGGGGCATGATTTCCGTCCCGATTATCTGAGCCTTTCCCTCATTCCAAAGGAGTTTCCCGACGTGCCGATCGCGGCTTTCACCGCAACGGCTACTCAGGCCGTGCAGGACGACATCATCGGTAAAATCGGCCTCAGAATGCCCTTCATCGTACGCGCCTCTTTCAACCGGGAGAACCTCTTCTACCAGGTAAACCCGAAATCGAAGATCGAATCCCAGATACTCGAATTTCTCGGGACGCATCGGAACGAGTCGGGCATCATCTACAGGACGACCCGTGATTCAGTAATGGAAACGTCCGATTTCTTGGTGTCACAGGGAATAAAGGCCCTCCCTTACCATGCGGGATTGCCCTCCGACGAGCGGATCAAAAACCAGGAGGCGTTCAATAGGGATGAGGTGCAAGTGATCGTTGCGACTATCGCCTTCGGAATGGGCATAGACAAGTCAAACGTAAGGTTCGTCGTCCACGCGGACCTTCCCAAGAATATAGAAGGCTATTACCAGGAGACCGGCCGGGCAGGACGCGACGGCGAGCCCGCCCACTGTCTGTTGTTCTTCGGCCGGAGAGACATCCCTAAGATCCGTTATTTTATCGACCAGGTATCCGACGAAACAGAGCGCTCGATCGCGCTGGAGAAACTGAATCAGACGGTGCAGTACGCTTCCCATAACGTATGCAGGAGAAAACACCTGCTCGGGTTTTTCGGCGAGGACTATCCGGATGACAACTGCGGCGCCTGCGATATCTGCACCGGCTCCGTAGACCAGATTGACATAACCATCGACGCCCAGATAATTATGTCTGCCGTATCAAGGACACGACAGCGGTTCGGGATAGGCCATATCGTCGACATCGTTGTCGGCGCCGACACAAAGCGGATCCGCGAGCTCAGGCACAACGAGATAAAAACCTATGGCGTTGGAAAAGGCAAGGACAAGAAGCACTGGCGGTTTCTTGTGGATGAGCTCCTCGCACAGGACCTGATCCGGCATGAGGGCGATCCCTACCCTGTGCTGAAACTGACACCAAAAGGTATGGACGTTCTCTACGGCAGGGAAGAGGCAAAAACAAAGGCGAAGGCTGAAAGAGGGAAAGAGGCCGACGGGTATGACGAGGCCCTTTTCGGGAGGCTTCGCGCTCTGAGGAAAAAGATAGCCGAAGAACACCAGGTCCCTCCCTATGTCATATTTTCTGACAGGACCCTCCACGATATGTGCAGGCATTTTCCTGTGACTTTGACGGATATGAGAAAGATCAGCGGTGTCGGGGATGCGAAGCTTGAACGCTTCGGAGAGGGTTTTACCTGGGAGATAAAAGAGTATCTGGATGAGAATCCGAACGTAGTCGGTTCAACAGTTGAAAAGGAAGAGTTCGCATCTCGCGCAGGACGATCAACATCCAGGAAGAAAGGCGTCCAGTATTGATTCCGTGTGCTGTCGTCCTGCTTGCGTTATCGCCAAATCTTTCACGAGCTTACTTCGCTGGTTAGACTTCCCCCGTGAAACAACCCTTGAGCCTGCCCACGACTCCGGCTCAGACTAGGTGAGATCCTGAAAATCCTTTTTACCGCCTTTGGTCATTTGACTTCAATCTCCCTCATGATTTTCCTTGCTAGCCTTGACTTCCGGGAGCTTTAGAAATAAGATATGGTAACACATCCCTATGTTTAGAGAGGATTCTGATGCTCGATATAAAGTTTGTGAGAGAGAACGTCGGGATTGTAACGGAAGCTCTCCGCAAGAGAAACTATGAATTTTCCCTCCCTGAATTCCTTTCCCTTGAAGAGGAACGACGGGGTTTGCTGAAAGAGACGGAAGAACTGAGGGGCAGGAGGAATTCGGTCTCCGAAGAGATCGGGAGGCTGAAGCGCGAGCAGAAAGACGCGGCCGCTCTCCTCCTCGAGATGAGATCCGTGTCGGACAGGATAAAAGAGCTCGAGGAGAAGCTCCGGGTCCTCGACGAAAAAGTCAGGGAGTTCCTTCTCAACGTCCCCAATATCCCTCATGAATCCGTACCCCGGGGGAAAGATGAAAATGACAATATCGAGGTGAGGACATGGGGAACTCCGGGAGATTTCGATTTCCCCCCTCTCAACCACTGGGATATAGGCGAGATGCTCGGCATCATCGACTTTGACAGGGCATCGAAGATCTCGGGAGCGCGGTTCTCGCTCATGAAAGGGGCGGGCGCGAGACTCGAACGCGCGCTGATGAACTTTATGCTGGACCTCAATACGTCCAAAGGGTATACAGAGGTATTCCCCCCCATACTGGTGAACAGAGAGAGCATGACCGGCACGGGCCAGCTTCCGAAATTTGAGATGGAACTCTTCAGGGTCGCCGAGCCCGAGTTTTATCTCATCCCCACGGCGGAAGTCCCGGTGACCAATATTCACCGAGACGAGATCCTGTCGGAAAAAGACCTGCCGCTCTTTTATACTGCTTACACTCCGTGCTTCAGGCGCGAAGCGGGCTCATATGGAAAGGATACAAGGGGCCTCATCCGTCAGCACCAGTTCAACAAGGTGGAGCTCGTGAAGTTCGTGAAGCCCGAGGATTCGTATGATGAGCTCGAGAAACTGACTGCGGACGCTGAAGACATACTCCGGCAACTCGGCCTGCCCTACAGGGTTATTTCCCTCTGCGCCGGGGATCTCGGGTTTTCGTCTGCAAAGACCTATGACCTTGAGGTATGGCTGCCGGGCCAGCAGAGATACAGGGAAATCTCCTCCTGCTCGAATTTCGAGGATTTCCAGGCAAGAAGGGCAAGCATTCGCTTTAAGCGGGAGGGCAAAAAGGGCACCGAATTTGTTCATACCCTGAACGGTTCCGGTCTTGCCATCGGCAGGACCGTCGTTGCGATACTCGAGAACTATCAGCAGAAAGACGGCACCGTGAGAATACCCGAGGTCCTGAGGCAGTATATGAAGATGAACATTATTTCATAAAATCTCTTGACACGACTTTGGATATCCGGTATGTTTTGAGTGAACCGGAGTAAAAAGGAGGCTACATGAAAAGAAAGAGCATCTGTATGGCATACATCTGTGGACTGGGCATCGTGGCAGCAAGCCTTGTGGCTCCGCTCGCTGCAGGCGCCCAGGACCAGGAATTCAGGGAGCACACCGTAGCGGGGGGAGAGACCCTCTGGACAATTTCGTCAAAAGAGATCGTCGATCCTTTTCTGTGGCCGAAGATATGGAAAGAGAATCCCGATATCAAGAATCCCGACCGCATCTATCCGGGACAGAAGATCAGAATCCCTCTTTCTCTTCTCCAAAAGGAGGTGCCCGCGCAGTCCGGAGGAATCGCGATGCCTGCTGAGTCAGTGACCGGGAGCCTGGCTGAAAGAAAATCAGAGGGGAAAGCAGCAGACAAGTCCGCGGCGATAAAGATAACTCCCGCTGCAAGGGAATATTTTATTAGTGTGGATGCAATTGTTGCAAGCGGTTACATCGCCGACTCGCTGGAGAGCAAAGGCCGGATTGCCGATACCCCA
>DATJWU010000021.1:0-5860 GCA_035501055.1 Thermodesulfovibrionales bacterium | reverse complement strand
GTCCCCCCGACCTCAGTTTGTCCATTCAGCGAGAAGAGATACCGACTGCGTGCCAAAGCTCGTATTCCCCTATGTTACGGGCTGCAGGGTGCGGCATCCGAAATGGGGCGTAGGGGTCGTGAGGGATTGTTACGGTGACGGTGACGAACAGAAGGTAACGGTGAACTTCCCGACTATCGGGATTAAGAAACTCGTGCTCAGATTTGCGAATCTCGAAAAGATATAGATGACACTGCCGGTGGAACATATCGCACACCTCGCGCGGCTCTCCCTTTCCGAAGCTGAGAAGACGAAGTTTTCCCTTCAGCTCGGCAGCATCCTCGAGTACGTCGCGACACTCAACGAACTCGACACCCCCGGAACCGAGCCCACATCACACGTCCTTAAGATGAACAACATAATGAGGGAAGACATCTCAAGAGACTCCCTCCCGCTTGACGACGCCCTCATGAATGCACCCGACCGGTCCGGAGCCTTTTACCGGGTGCCGAAGATCATCGAATAAGAAGACCGAAATGTTACGCTGCCTCCTCAGGGCCAAGATACACATGGCGACCGTCACTGAATCGAACCTCGCCTACGAGGGGAGCATCACCATCGATGAGGAGTTGCTGAAAGAAACGGGCATCCTTCCCTATGAACAGGTGATGGTGAGCAACCTCAACAACGGCGAGCGGTTCGAGACCTATGCGATCCCTGGAAAAGCCGGGAGCAGAGAGATCTGTCTCAACGGCCCCACGGCACGGAAAGGGGTGGCGGGCGACAGGGTGATCATCTTTTCCTACGGCTACTTCGAACCGCCAGACCTTCGTGACTTCAGCCCGAAGATCATTCGTCTCGACACCGACAACAGGATCATACGACCGTGACCCCCGGGGCGTGATGAGTAAGGCGAGGGCTTCCCTTTCTCCTGCCTTACGCGTTCCACGCATTGCGGCGTGCGCACTGCAGCGTTCCCATGGATGAAATCGGCGTAGTGAAAGACACCCACGGCATCTTCGCGACCGTCTCGGTGGCGAGAAAGTCCGCCTGTAACGACTGCAGGGCAGGCTGCCACCTCACCGAGTCCGGCGCGGAGATAGAGGCGGTGAACGCCGCAAAGGCGTCAGCAGGCCAGAAGGTACGGGTCGCCATGAAACCGTACACCTATCTCAGGGGTTCCCTCCTTGTGTACGGAGTTCCCGCCCTCGCGCTCATCATCGGCGCGGTTGCGGGCAAAGAGTTTATGAGCAGTTTCTTTGCGGGGGCTGATCCTGATATACTGTCAGCGATCTGCGGCTTCGGGGCTTTCCTCCTTTCCTTTGTCGCGGTGAAGTTCTGGAGCGGCAGGCTCGAGAAGAAGATCGACTATAAGCCTGTAGTCGAGGAGATCCTGGAATAGACAGCAGGGAGTGAGGAGTACATAGTCTGATGAATGTGCCTTGCTCGCTGTTTACTGCTTACTACTTTATTGAAGGGGGTTTTATGGCTAACTTCGACGTGAACAAGATTCGCAACGTGGCAGTGATCGCCCATGGCGGCGCAGGAAAAACCTCTTTGACTGAATCCCTGCTCTTCGTCTCCGGCGCGGTCGACCGGATGGGCTCCGTCGACAACGGGACATCGACCACCGATTTTGAACCGGAAGAGATCGGCCGCAGGATAACCATCTCCTCTTCACTGGCCTTCTGCACCTGGAACAGCCACAGGATCAACCTCGTGGATACCCCGGGGTTCATCAATTTTCTTGAAGATACGAGGAGCTGCCTGAGGGGCGTCGACGGCGCAGTGGTAATCGTGAGCGCGATCTCCGGCGTGAAGGCTGAAACGGAGAGGGTATGGAAATACGCCTGCGAATTCGAGGTCCCGAGGATCGTGTTCGTAAACAAAATGGACAAGGAAAACGCGAATTTCACGATGGCGCTTTCCGAGATCGAGAGGTCCTTCGAGACAGAGGCGGTCCCCCTCCAGATCCCTATAGGAGCGGGAGCGAGCTTCTCAGGCATTATCGACCTGGTCGCGATGAAGGCGGTGACCGCTGCCGGGGCCAAAACAGAAACCGGCGATATCCCGCCGGCGCTCGTTCCCGAGGCGGAGACCTACCGGAAGAGACTCATCGAGAAGATCGCCGAGGCTGACGACGCGTTGCTGGAGCGCTATCTTGAAGGAGGAGAGCTGACTCAGGACGAGATCCTGAAAGGGATAAAGGAAGGCTCGCTGACCCGGAGATTTATCCCTGTCGCCTGCGGAGCCGCAACAAAGACGCTGGGGTCTTCCGAACTGCTGAACACCCTCATTCTCTGCTTGCCCTCACCGGTCGAGATGGCGAGGATCTCACCGATCAGAGGGAAAAACCCGAAAGAAGGCAAGGATGCCGAGAGGAGTCCGGACGAGAAGGCGCCCTTTTCCGCCTATGTCTTCAAGACGATCGCAGACCCTTACGCAGGGAAGCTTTCGATTTTCCGCGTCTATTCCGGAACACTCAAGGCTGATTCGACGGTGCTCAACACCGGTTCGGGAACAAAGGAGAGAATAGGCCAGATATTTTATCTCCTCGGCAAGAAGCAGGTGCCTTCCCAGGTCGTGGGTCCCGGCGAAATTGCGGTCGTCGCAAAACTGAAAGAGACCAATACCGGGGACACCCTTTCCGACGAGTCCCATCCCATCATCCTCGATAAGGTAAAGTTCGCGGAACCGATTATCTCCTATGCAATCGCTCCCAAGAGCAAGGGCGATGAAGACAAGGTGAGCTCCGCTATCCACAGGATTCTCGAGGAGGACCCGACGCTTCGTTTCCACCGGGATGAGGAGACCAAGGAGATGCTGCTTTCCGGGATGGGACAGGTTCACCTTGAAGTGACCCTTGAACGGCTGAAAAGAAAATTCGGGGTCGAAGTCGTCATGAAGACTCCGAAGATTCCCTATCGCGAAACCATAAAGGCTTCGACCAAGACCCAGGGCAGGTACAAGAAACAGTCAGGGGGAAGAGGTCAGTATGGGGACTGCTGGATCGAGATAGAACCCCTCGCGCGGGGTGCAGGGTTCGAGTTCGTCGACAAGATCGTCGGCGGCGTGATACCCCAGCAATACCGTCCGGCAGTAGAAAAAGGGGTTATCGAGACGATGAAGGAAGGCATCGTGGCCGGCTATCCGATCATCGACATGCGGGTCACGCTTTATGACGGTTCCTATCATTCCGTCGATTCTTCGGAAATGGCGTTCAAAATAGCGGGTTCGATGGCCTTGAAGAAGGCCTTCATGGAGGCAAGACCCGTGCTGCTGGAACCTGTCATGAAGGTGGAGGTCACGGTCCCTGATGAGAGCCTCGGCGCGGTGATCGGAGACCTGAACTCAAAGAGGGGCAAGGTGCAGGGCGTGGAACCCCAGGCAGGAGGAAACCAGAAGATCGGCGCCCTTGTGCCGATGGCAGAGATGCTTACCTATGCAAACCAGCTCCAGAGCATCACTTCGGGGAGAGGGCTTTATTCGATGGAGTTCTCCCACTATGAAGAACTGCCGGGGCATCTGACGCAGAAGATCGTTGCTGAAAGGGAGACGAAGGCCGAAGAGAAGGCTTAAGAAATATCTGTAGTCCCATGCGTTCACAGAAGGGACGTTTCCGCTTGGAAGCGTCCCTTTTTTGTGGCCCTAAGATTCTGCCCGGTGAGAGAGTCTTTCCCTTTACTTACTCAAATAATATTTAATACTGCGCCCAATCATGAGGCAGAGTGTAATAAAATGCAACTAAATGGTTGACAAGTTTTCTTAATGGGCATATAATCGTTTTTAATTTAGGCCATGACACACTTCACATCATACGATACACCACACCCTTGATTACACTCACTGCAAAAGAGAGCAGCACCATGAAAGAAGCGCATACGGCCGCACCTTTGAGAGAGAGTATCCGATAAACCCAGGGCCGTTCGACCTTAGCGGATGCGGTCCGGCATGAGGAGGGAAGAATGGATGTATCTCGACGTAATTTTCTGAAGATTTCGGGCGGCGCACTTGCCCTGAGTTCCCTGGATGTGAGCCTCGATCCCGCCACGGCACATGCCCAGGAATTGAGAATCAAGGATGCGAAGGTGACCACAACGGTCTGTCCTTACTGCTCAGTAGGCTGCGGCATCCTTGTCTCCGTGAAAGACGGAAAGGTCATTAACACCGAAGGCGACCCTGATCACCCGATCAACGAAGGCACGCTCTGTTCCAAGGGCGCATCGCTCTATCAGGTCATCAACAATCCTACGAGAGTCACAAAGCCCCGATATCGCGCAGCCGGCGCAACTGAGTGGAAAGAAGTGGAATGGGACTGGGCGCTTGATGAGATAGCAAAGCGTGTGAAAGAGACCCGGGACAAGACTTTCAAGGCCACGTCAAAGTCCAGGGTAAAAGAAAAAGGTCCCGACGGGAAGGAAGTCGAGGTCGAAAAGGAATTCATCGTCAACAGGACAGACGGGATTGCCCACGTAGGAAGCGCCGCGCTCGACAACGAAGAATGCTACATGCTGCAGAAGCTTATGCGCTCCTGGGGACTTGTATATATAGAACACCAGGCCCGAATATGACACTCCGCTACGGTAGCGGCTCTGGGAGAGTCGTTCGGACGCGGTGCAATGACGAACCACTGGATCGATATTCGCAATGCAGATGTGATCCTCGTTATGGGGAGCAATCCTGCTTCCAACCACCCCATCTCAATGAAATGGATCATGAAGGCGAAGGAACGGGGCGCAAAGCTGCTCGTGGTGGATCCTCGGTTCACACAAACTGCCGCCAAAGCGGATGTCTACGCGCCTATGCGCTCAGGTACTGACATCGCGTTCCTGGGCGGCATGATCAAGTATATCCTCGACAACAGGCTGTTCTTCAAGGACTATGTGGTGGATTATACTAATGCTTCTTTCCTTGTAAATCCCGACTACAAAGGACCTGGGCAGCTCAATGGTCTTTTCTCCGGGTATGACGAAAAGACGAGAAAATACGACAAGAAGACCTGGTCCTTCCAGATGGATGAAAACGGGATACCCAAGAAGGATCCTTCTTTGAAGGACCCGAACTGCGTGATCCAGCTTCTGAAGAAACAGTACTCCCGATATACTCTGGACACCGTGTCGTCTATCACCGGCACACCAAAGGAAAAGCTCCTGGAGGTTTATAAGATTTATGCATCCACAGGCAAGCCGGACCGGGCCGGGACCGAGCTCTACGCTATGGGCTGGACCCAGCATACTATCGGGACGCAGAACATACGTTCAATGTGCATCGTTCAACTTTTGCTCGGCAACATGGGCAGGGCAGGCAGCGGCATCAATGCTCTCCGGGGCGAGTCGAATGTACAGGGATCGACGGACCAGGGCCTTCTCTTCAATACTCTGACAGGGTATCTACCAACGCCCTCGGGGTCTCTCGCGGATCTCAAGTCCTACATCGAAAAATATACTCCCAAGACCAAGGAACCGAAGAGCGTAAACTGGTGGTCCAACCGCGGAAAGTACATTACAAGCTACCTCAAGGCCATCTACGGGCCCAGTGCCACGAAGGAGAATGACTTCGCCTACGCCTATCTCCCCAAGCTCGATGAGGGCATGAACGCGTCGTGGTTGAACCTGTTTTTCCGGATGTGGCAGGGCAAGACCGAGGGGTTCTTCGCCTGGGGTCAGAATCCCGCATGCTCAACCCCGGCGGCAAAATACGTTCGGGATGCGCTCGGGAAGCTGAAGTGGATGGTGACGGTGAACCTCTTTGACAACGAGACGGCATCTTTCTGGAAGGGCCCGGGCATGAACCCGAAGGACATCAAGACCGAAGTCTTCTTCCTGCCGGCCTGCTCGTCAGTTGAAAAGGAAGGCAGCCTGTCTAATTCCGGAAGGTGGGC
>DATJWU010000020.1:0-3313 GCA_035501055.1 Thermodesulfovibrionales bacterium | reverse complement strand
AGCGATGCGGAGGACTCTTTGAGCATCCTGCTCAACCTTCCCAGTTCGTCATCACCCTTCACGCCTGCGTCAAAGGAAAGGTCGCCTTCGGCGATTCTCGCCGCCGCGGCCTCGATCGCCCTGACCGGGGAGATGACCGTTTTTCTCAGGAGGAACCAGAAGAGGCCGCTGAAGCAAAGGGAAATACCGACAAGAGAAAGGATCATGGGCGCTGTCTGCGATATCGTTTTCGACATCCCTCCCGACAGGAAGGCAACAGAGAGAATCATCACGGCAGTTGCCGAGGTCATTCTGAATTCAAGAGTTCTCTTTGACACTGTTCATTTCCCTCGATTCAATTCCCGTCAGATCGTGAGCGTCTCGTCGGTCTTTATGATGGAGACGAACTTCCCGCCGACCAGCACCACACCGTCAATGAACCTGGTCTGGGCCTCGTGGAGATGGGGCGGTGTCTCTCCGATCTCCGAGGCGAGAGGTCGTATGACCCCGATGACCCTGTCCACGAGCGCGCCGATCGGCCCCTGAGGACCTTTCAGCACAAGGATCTTCTGCCTCCTGCCGTCCTCCCCCCCGGAAAGGGACAGCCTCTTCTTAAGGTCGATGACCGGAATGATTTTTCCCCTGAGCGAGGTAATACCGATTACGTGGGGTCCGGTCCTCGGTATCGTCGTCATTTGAGGGGGCTTTATGATTTCCTGAATCTCCTGAATCCTGAATGAGAAGACCTCTTCCATGAGAGAGAACGTGAGCAGCTCGACGGTCATCTCATCGACCTCTTCCTGGGCAGGAGCAGCAGCGCCTTCACCTTTTTCCGCACGGCCCTCGGGGAAAGGGGCAGCCTGTTCTCCAGGAGCTGAAGGCACCTCAGGCGGACGACTTTCCCCGCGGTCTGCGGCGGGGCTGGTCTCTTTACTTTTCTTTCTGATTTTTGCGATATCCATTCAGACCGATCTCCTTTGCAGCAGTAGAGACGATGTCTTCGTCGATCTTTTCCGCATCTCGTGCGAACCCCTCCAGGAGCGCCATGGTTGCGAGGCTGTTAATGACCCGCGGTATGCCTTCCGCATACCGGTGCAGCGCAGTCATGGCACGCCCGGTGAAGAGAGGGTTGTCCCTGCCGCCCGCACTGATCCTGTAACCGATGTACCGGGCTATCTCATCCTCCTCTATCTTCCCGAGGTGACAGAAGAGACCTATCCTCTGACGGAGCGCCGCAAGATGCTCGGATTCCAGCTTCCGCCTCAGTTCAGGCTGGCCGACGAGGATCAGGCTCAGGAGATTGGTGTCGTCCAGCTGGAAATTCGTCAGGAGTCTGATCTCCTCAAAAGTCTCCCTGTAGGGGATAAGATGAGCCTCATCGATAATGACCACCGGGGTTATGCCTGCCCGGTAGTCCTCGTAAACCCTTGCGTACAGGGCTTCGATGAGATCGCTCTTGTATGCCGATCCCGTATCGCACTGAAACCGCGCGCAGACGGTCCTGATGAACTCGAGAGAGGTGAGCCTTGGATTCACGATAAGGATAATACGGTATTTCTCCCCAAGTGAATCCATGAGGGCCCTCGTGAGCGTCGTTTTTCCGGAGCCGACCTCCCCGGTGAGGACCGCGATGTCTTTCTCCTCGACGGCATAGAGCAGTCTCGCGAGCGCCTCCTCATGGGTCCTCGACATATAGAGGAACGCAGGGTCGGGAGTTTTGCCGAAGGGTTTCGCCTTGAAGCCGTAAAAGCCCTCATACATGAGAGACCGCCTTCTGTTTCAGCACCGACTCTTCGACAATGGATTCGATATCGAGCACCAGAATGACCTCATGCTTCCCGATCTCTGCGGCACCCGCAAACCCGCGCATCGCCTTAAAATAATTGCCGAGGGGCTTGATGACGATCTCATGCTGGCCGATGAGTTCGTCCACGAGGAGGCCGAGGTTCTTCTCTCCATACCGGATCACGGCAATAAAGAAACGGCCTGAAGAATCGCTGTTGAGATCAAAGATCCCCGCAAGACTCACGATCGGCAGCATCTCGCCCCTCAGGTTATAGACCTCTTTCCCTTCTATGGTCTGCAGGTCCTTATGCTCGACCACGAGCGTTTCGGAAAGAGAGGTGAGGGGGACCGCAAACCGTTCGGGACCGACGCGCACAAGCAGGGCCTTGATGATCGCAAGGGTAATCGGCATGGTGAGCGTGAAAGCGGTCCCTTTCCCCCTCTCGGTGGCGAAATCGACAAAGCCGCCGAAGGAGGCGAGTTTCGAGCGGACCACGTCCATACCCACACCCCTGCCCGACGTCTCGCTCACCGCCGCTTTCGTGCTGAATCCCGGCATGAATATGAAATCAAGGATCTGCCGCTCCTCGAGAACGACTCCCTCCGCGATAAGCCCTTTCTCTCTCGCCTTCTGTTCGACGGCACCGATATCTATCCCCGCGCCGTCATCCTTCACCTCGATCACCACATGGTGCCCCCGCTGGAAAGCCTTCAGGACAATGCTGCCGCTCTCCTTCTTTCCCGCTCTTTTCCTCTCCTCCGCCGGTTCGATGCCGTGGTCCATGGCGTTCCGCACTATGTGCATGAGCGGGTCGACAATCTCTTCCGCGAGATACTTATCGATTTCGGTTTCCTCTCCGTAAAGCAGAAGGTCTATCTCTTTTCCGGTCCCGCGGCAATACCTCCTCACGACCTGGTTGAGCCTCGAGAATATCTGCCCGATCGGCACCATCCTGATCTCGAGCACCTGCTCCTGAAGCTCGGCAATCCTTTTTCCGAGCGATTGTGAGACCTTGACCATGTCGATGGCAAGACCGGTATGTCCCTGGGACTCCACCATCTCGGCCGCGATCCTTCCGGTAGCCGACTTTGCAAGGGTAAGTTCGCTTATCGTATTGAGAATCCTGTCGAGTTTTTCAATATCGACTCTGACCGAAGTCGTCGAACTTTTCAGCGATGCGTCCTGGCCTTTCGCACCCGCGGCCTGGCCCTCCGCTTCGCCGGCGGAAGGCTTCCGGACTCCTGCCCTGCACTCCACGATCTCCACATCCAGGGCCTCTCCGAGTTCCTCCGGAGACTTGACGCTCCCAAAGAGCAGGTTGAATCCGATCGAGTCAGGAGGGAGTTCGGCTGACGTCGGCAGCGTGGCGAGGAGTTCACCGTGTTTCTTTATCTCCCTGGTAAGCTCGGTAAGGTCGGTGTCGAAGTCGACCAGCTTCAGGACGGTCTTCGCAAGATAAATACCCTTACCCTCTTTGATGTTTGCCTTAAGCCGGTGTTCTTCGTATTCGGACAGGGCCTTGAGCAGGGAGGGGTCGACGCCCCGCAG
>DATJWU010000019.1:0-4723 GCA_035501055.1 Thermodesulfovibrionales bacterium | reverse complement strand
AGCCGCGACCGCCTCGAACGCCTTGCCGAGGAGGGTCTTCCGTTTGAAAAGCTCGATGAGGCCCATGATGGTGAAGACGCCTGCGGCGACCGAGAGTTCAAGAGGCGTTATGTCTATGCCGAACACATGGATTGCCTGGGAGGGGATGGGCGTCGGGAAAGGCCGGTCGTCCCTGCCCCATATGTTTTCGGCTGCGGAGAAGAAAAAGAGGCCGAGAATAATCGTGAGCAGGATCCATCCCTCGCTCTTCTGTTCCAGCGCGAGCCGCACCGCCGCGCGCTCCACGAACAGGCCGAGGATGGCGCCGCAAATGAGCCCCCCGACGACCATGAGCCAGTACGGCAACCCGAGGTTCGCGAGCGACAGGCTGATGAAGGCCGAGACCATGACGAGTTCGCCCTGGCCGAAGTTTATGCTTTTACTCGTGGCGTAGGTCAGCTGAAATCCGTAGGCAACGAGCGCGTAGACCAGCCCCATAAACGCGCCGCTCACCGCGAGTTGAGCGATGACGGATGCGGTCACGACATCATCGTCCCTTTCGGCGGATTGCCGAAGGACCCTCTCACCTACTTGCCCTTTTGTGCAGTTGCGCTCTTGATAAGCTTCTGACGGTCGGCTTCATTGGCGAAGACGACGTGGCCGTCCTTCACCATCCCCATCACGACCTGGGGACGGCGGAAGGCCTCGTGGGTATCCTCATTGGACGGGTCCCATTTGCTGAAGGGCTTCTGCCAGGTTGCGATCACGCCGCTCACGGGTTCGCGCAGGTCCTCCAGGGCTTCCTTGATCTTGTGAGTATCCGTGGTTCCGGCCTGCTTTACCGCAGCGGCGAAGAGGTAGACCGCATCGTATCCCTGCGCCGCAGAGACCGGAGAGGGGATGCGCAACACACTGTAAGCGCTGTGATAGGACTCGATGAACTTCTTCGCCTTCGGGGTGATCGGCTCTTCGATGAAGGTCTGGGGCATCAGCGTGCCGTCAGCGGCTTTGCCCGCGTTGTCGATATAGTTCGACATGGACAGCGGCCACCCGCCGATAAGCGGCTCCTTCATGCCGAGCTTTGCCATACCTTTCGCCACCGCTGCCAGTTCGGGGCCTATGCCCCAAATCAGGATGGCCTGCGCGCCGCCCGACTTGGCCTTCACGAGCTGGGCGGTCATGTCCTTGTCGCCGATGTTGAACTTCTCCACCGCCACGATCTCGAGCTTGTTTCCCTGAGCCTTGATCTGGTTCTGCATATCGTCCCGCCCGGAGACGCCGTAGTTCGTCGAATCATGGAAGAGCGCCACTTTCTTGAACTTGCGATTGATCGCCTCTTCGACGACCATGGCCGACTGAATGCCGTCATGGGCTGCAAACCGGAAAATAGAGAGGTCTTTCACGCCCGCTTTGCTCCACTGGGTCATGGAGGCAGACCCGGCTGCAGGGGTGATGATTTTGGTAATGCCTTTCTCCTGATAGTGCTTGTCCCCGGCAAGGCACACCCCGGTATTCACCGTGCCGATGACTCCCGAGAGATCGTTCATCGATGCGAGTTCCTGGGCGATCAGGGCGCCCCGTTCGTTCTTGGCCTCATCATCGCGTTCAATGACCTCGAACTTCATCTTCCTGCTGCCGACCTGCACGCCGCCTGCAGCATTGATTTCCGCGATGGCGATCCTCGCCCCGTCCCGCATGGATGCGCCCATGGGGGCTGATCCGCCTGAAAAGGGGCCGGTAATGGCGATCTTAATGGTGTCCCCGGCATAACTGTTTGCGGCACACACAACCATCAACAACAGGGCTTGCACTACTCTTCTCATCTTGTTTCCTCCTGTCTGGCTGGGTTTTTTGCGACGTGACGTTACTCTACCAGAAAAGCGGATGACAACTCAACCGGCCTGTCCCGGCCTGCTGCCGGGGATTTATCGGTCGACTGTTGGCCTTTCCTCCGGGCTTCTTGCGAGCGTATGGTTCGCATGGTACAATCATTGACATGAAAAGATACAGACCGGTTTCGCTGAAGAAGGTGAAGACTTATCCGCTCTGTTCGAGGAAGAGTACGGTGGATGTAAAGCGTGCGGCAACCCCTCACGAAAGAGGCAATTCCTTCAGGACCTTCCTCGAGAGTCTTCCGTCTTTCCTCGCCGCCTCGGACTTCAGGGCGGTTGTCCGTGCCGTGGTCCAGGCGCGAAAACGGCAGAGGCCGGTGGTGCTCGGCATGGGGGCTCATCCGATAAAGGTGGGTCTCTCGCCGGTGATCATAGACCTTATGCAGCGGGGGATTGTCAGCGCAGTGGCGACCAACGGGGCCTGCATCATTCACGATTTCGAACTTTCCCTTATGGGCATGACCTCCGAAGATGTCGCGGGGGAGCTTTGCACCGGCAGGTTCGGAATGGCGAGGGAAACGGGAAGCGTTCTCAACAAGGCGATCAACAGGGGAGTCGGAAAGGGAAAGGGTATGGGCGAATCCGTCGGCGAGCATATCCTGAAGAGCAGAAACCGGTATAAGGACATGAGCATATTCGCCGAAGCCTGCAGGCTCGGCATACCCGCCTGCGTGCATGTTGCGATGGGGACGGACATTATTCACATGCATCCTGATGCACAGGGGGCGATGATCGGCGAGGGGAGTCTGAGGGATTTCAGGCTGCTGGTAGCCGTGGTTTCGGACCTCGACGGAGGGGTCTATATCAATCTCGGTTCTGCGGTTGTTCTGCCCGAGGTATTCCTGAAGGCGCTTTCGGTCGCGAGGAACCTCGGCAACATCATCGAAAATATCGATACCGTAAATATGGACTTTATCCAGCACTACAGGCCCAGGGAAAACGTGCTGAGAAGGCCGACGATGACGAAGGGGAGGGCTCATGGCCTGACAGGCCACCACGAGATCATGTTCCCCCTTCTTGCGGCGGCGATTATCGAGGAGATGGGATGAACGTGGTAATTGATATGGACCTCTGCATCGGCTGCGGCACATGCCAGGAAATATGCCCTGCAGTCTTCCACCTGGACGAGGTGATCGGCAAGGCAGAGGTCATGGATGCGGACGCCTGCGAGTACGCGGGATGCTGCGAGGCTGCGGAGGAGAATTGCCCTGTGCACGCGATTACCCTTGAGGAATAAATAACCGGGCAGGTGTGAACAATGAGTGAGACGGTGCATGTGAAGAACATCGGTCTGCGGGGTGTGACCGTAGCCGACACGAAAATCAGCTTTATCGACGGCGAGAAGGGCGTCCTCATCTACCGCGGCTATCGTATTGAGGACCTTGCGAGGGAGTCTTCATTCATGGAAACCGCCTTCCTCCTCCTCCACGGAAGCCTGCCTACGAAAACAGAGCTCGACGGTTTTTCTGAGAAGGTGACGAGGGAAAGGAAGATCCCTTCCTATATCCATGAAAGTCTCAGGAAATGGCCGCCCGGTGCCGGGCCGATGGATGTGCTGCAGGGCGTGGTGCCGCTCCTCGCGATGGCTGACCCTGATCTTGCGGTCGAGACGAGAGACGCCAACGTAAGAAAGGCGATCAGACTTATCGCGCGGCTGCCTGTAGTGATTGCGGCGTGGCACAGGATCCGAAACGGTCTTGAACCGTTGCCCCCCGATGATGTGCTCCCCCATGCAGCGAATTTTCTGTGGCAGCTTCAGGGGGTCAAGCCTGATGGGGAGACGGCCCGTGATCTCGATACCTGCCTCGTCCTTCATGCGGACCATACCTTCAACGCCTCGACCTTTGCGTGCAGGGAAGTGGTCTCGACGATGGCTCATATGTATGCCGGCGTCACGGCGGGTATCGGCGCCCTTTCCGGCAGTCTTCACGGCGGCGCCAATGAGCGCGTGATGAAGATGCTCCACGAACTCGAAGCCGAGAAGGACATCGGGGGGTGGGTGAAGAAACAGCTCGATGAGGGCAGGAAGATCATGGGTATGGGCCACGCCGTGTACAAGACGACCGATCCGCGGGCAAACTTCCTGAAGGAGATGTCGCTGCGCCTCGGGAAGAAGACCGGTCAGGAACAATGGGCCCGGCTGTCCGCAGCAATTGAAGAAGCCGCGGTGAAGGAGTTCGAGAAGAGAGGGAAGACGACGATCAAGCCGAATGTCGACTTCTACAGCGCGTCCGTATATCACATGATGGGAATTCCCGAGGACCTCATGACGCCGGTATTTGCGATGGCGAGAATAGCGGGCTGGTGCGCCCATATCATCGAAGAAAAATTTGCCGATGCCCAGGGAAAGCCGGCCCTCTACAGGCCGGAAACAGAGTACGTCGGCAACTACTGCGGACTCATGGGTTGTGTCTATCAGCCGCCCGGAACGAGGGGCGGCACCCAACCGTCCTGACACATGAAGGATTTCGACATCAACTCTGCCTGGCCGCAGCTCAAAAGGCAGGTCAGGGATCTCCACGTCCCCTGGCTCGAGAAAATGGCGGCAGGGAAAAGGGATCCCTTCAAAACACTCATTGCGTGCATCCTCAGTCTGCGGACACAGGACAAGACAACGGGTGAGGCCTCGGAAAGACTGTTCGCGCTCGCCTCGACGCCTGAAGAAGTCGCTTCCCTGGACGCAGAGCGTATTCGAAAGGCGATCTACCCGGTGGGCTTTTACAGGACCAAGGCGAAGACCATAAAGGCCCTGAGCGGGACTCTTGTCAGTCAGTATCATGGAAAGGTGCCGGACAGCATCGAAGAACTCCTGAAACTGAAGGGCGTCGGAAGGAAGACCGCGAACCTCGTCA
>DATJWU010000018.1:0-2858 GCA_035501055.1 Thermodesulfovibrionales bacterium | reverse complement strand
TCTTCACAAGCGGCTGGACGTGATGATAGGCGTCGTACAGGGATGGCCTCATGAGGTCGTTCATTCCGGCATCGACGATCACAAAGGTCTTGTCGGTCTTCGGTTTGAGGTAGAGCACTTTTGATACGAGGAGACCGGCATTGCCCACAATCGATCTGCCGGGCTCGAGGATCACCGTGAGGTTCCTGCCCTTGAGCAGGGGAATGAGGCTGCGGGCGAGATCCTTTGGCACGGGAGGCTCTTCGTCCTTGTACGTGATGCCGAGACCCCCGCCGATATCGAGATAGGAGATCCGGATGCCGTGACGGAGCAGTTCGTCCACCAGGAGGAGGATCTTCTTCAATGCATCGACAAAGGGAGAGACCTTCGTGATCTGGGAGCCTATATGCTTGTGTATGCCGACGACCTCGACGTTCTTCAGACTTTGGGCAAGTTTGTAGTATTCCAGCGCCTCTTCGATCGGGATGCCGAATTTATGTTTCTTGAGACCGGTGGAGATATAGGGGTGGGTGCCCGGGTCGATGTCGGGATTGACGCGCAACGCAATCCGAGCCTTCACCTTTGCCGCGCGCGCAATGCGGTTGATCTCGATAAGCTCATTGCCGGACTCCACGTTGAACATCAGGATACCGGATCTGAGCGCAGACTCGATCTCCGCTTCTGTCTTTCCGACGCCGGCGTAGACGATCCTCTCCGGCGGTATCCCCGCCTTCAGCGCCCTGAAGATCTCTCCGCCGGAAACGACGTCGGCACCTCCCCCGTTTTCGGCCATTACCCGCAGGATCGCTCCATTCGAATTCGCCTTCAGCGCAAAGCAGATGAGGTGGGGCAGGTGATCGAAGGCATCACGGTAGGCCCGGAAATGTCTGAGCAGGGTGGTATAGCTGTAGACGTAAAGGGGCGTCCCATAGGTCTCGGCAAGTTCCCTTACCGGGACCCCTTCGGCGTATAATTCGCCCTTACGGTATTTGAAAAGGTGCATGGGTATTCTCCGCATGTCGCTGCTTTTTGACAAGGTCTATTATTATATACCAAATCGTCATCGGCGACAACACACCGCGACAGCGGTGGAGCGGTAATGCACGTTCTGCAGGTTTCAGCCGCGCGATGAAAGCCTATCGCAAAGGAGGGGAAGGCTTTTCATTGAAGAGAGATTACAAAAAGGAGGGATACCTCGTCAGGCATTCCTTGCACGTCCGGTATATCCCCTCCGCGTCGAGCCCGTATTTTTTTCTGAGCACCGATTGCGCACCGTGTTCGACAAAAGCGTCCGCGATACCGATTCTCCGGACCGCAACGTCCACCATCCCGGCGTTATTCAGGCATTCAAGCACGGCTGACCCGAAGCCGCCTGCGAGGACGTTCTCTTCAACCGTCACGACGCGCTTCGTTTTTTCGGCCAACGACAGGATCAGGTCCTCATCGAGGGGCTTGATGAATCGCGCATTCACCACGCAGGAGGTGACGCCCTCTTCCCTCAGCATCTCCGCCGCTTTCAGGGCGGGAGAAACGCTGCTGCCGACCGCGATGATCGTGAGGTCGTCGCCGTCTGTCAGGATCTCCGCCTTGCCCATCCGGAGATGGTCAAGGGAGGCGTCGTGCTCCGTGAAGTGGTGCACTTTTCCTCGTGGATACCGTACCGCCGCGGGCCCCTGATGCTTCAGGGCGAGACGGAGCATGGACTTCAGTTCCCCGCCGTCCTTTGGCGCCATGAAGAGAAGATTCGGGATGTGGCGCAAAAAGGAGATGTCGAAAAGACCCTGATGCGTCGACCCGTCTTCACCTACCACCCCGGCCCTGTCGATGGCGAACACAACGGGCAGATTCTGGAGGCAGACGTCATGCACTATCTGATCGTACGCCCTCTGGAGAAATGTCGAATAGATCGCCACGACCGGCTTGAGTCCCTGTGATGCGAGGCCCGCCGCAAAGGTCACCGCATGGGGTTCTGCGATGCCGACATCGTAAAAACGCTCAGGGAACCGTGCGGCAAAACAATCGAGACCCGTTCCTTCGCGCATGGCCGCAGAGATCGCCACGATCGCCGGATCTTCTCCGGCGAGTTCCGTAACGGTCTGACCGAAGACGTCGCAGTAAGCCGGCACAGTCTTGTCGGAAGTCACCAGCCCGGTGTCCATGTCAAAGGGGCCGATGCCGTGAAAGACACAGGGGTCTTCCTCGGAATACTTGTATCCCTTTCCTTTCTTGGTCACCACATGGACCAGCATGGGGGAGTCGGCCCGCATGACACGAGTGAAGGTCTCGATGAGCGAATCGATATGATGGCCGTCTATGGGGCCGACGTAATTGAAGCCGAGTTCCTCAAAGAGTATGCCCGGCAGGAAGACCCCTTTGAGAATCTCCTCAGTGCGCTGGGCGAACTTCGCTACAGGCATCCCGAGTTTCGGTATCTGTTCAAGCAGGGATTTCGTCTCTTTCTTGAACCGCCGGTAGGCCTCGCCGGTAAGGATCCTGTTGAGATAGTCGGAGAGGGCGCCGACATTCGGAGAGATCGACATCTCATTGTCGTTCAGGATGACGACGAGGTTTTTCTTGAGCTGCCCCGCATGGTTCAGTCCCTCGAAGGCGAGGCCCGAGGTCAGCGAGCCGTCGCCGATCACCGCCACGACCTTGAAGTCTTTGCCCTTCCGGTCCCTCCCCTCGATGATCCCCAGCGCGGATGATATTGAGGTGGAACTGTGGCCTGTGCCAAAGGCGTCGTGGGGACTCTCGTCCCTGTTGGGGAAGCCGGAAAGCCCGCGATGTTTCCTGAGGGTCGAAAACCGATCATATCTTCCGGTAAGAAGTTTGTGCGGATACGACTGATGCCCTACGTCCCACACGATCTTGTCTTCGGG
>DATJWU010000017.1:0-6701 GCA_035501055.1 Thermodesulfovibrionales bacterium | reverse complement strand
GGCTTCCCGCCCGTATGAAGGCGATACTCGGGAATCGCCCCATACGAGAGCGCGTGGTACCCGTCGTGAACATCTGTTCCGGGCGGCAGCCGGAGGGGTGCGAACAAAACCATCGTCGCTGCGGCGACCATGAGGAGTGATGCCAATGTTTTTCCGATTTGTTCCTTCATCCTTGCCTAGTGAAGAGGACCCGACATATTCTGAATCATTCCTATCAGGGGGGCCGGGTAGACCCCGAGCCAGAAAAGCAGCACGGTCAGCACCGCGAGAACGAAGCCTCCCCCGAATGAGGCAGGAACCGCAGGAGGGAGGCCGCCGGCGCGCTCCTGCGGACGCGAGTAAAGGGCGAAGAGGATCCGCAGATAATAAAAGAGCCCGATGGCGCTGTTTATGACGAGCATAATCAGGAGAGTCCAGAGGCCCGAGCCCGCACCGGCAGCCGCGACGTAGAACTTGCCGATGAACCCCGCCGTAAGCGGAATCCCTGCAAGCGAGAGGAGCATGGCGGTAAACGCACCTGCGAGCCACGGGCGGTCAAAGGCAAGACCGCGGTAGTCCTCCATCATGTCTGCGTCCCTCTCGCTTCCGGAGAGTATGCTCACAATGCCGAAGGCCCCAAGGCTCGTCACGAAGTAGGCGACAAGGTAATAGGAAATAGCCGTTGTCCTCATCGCGCCGGCCGACAGAAACGCCACGAGGAGATAGCCGAGGTGGGCGATGGAGGAATAGGCAAGCACGCGTTTTACATTATCCTGCATGAGTGCGAGCAGGTTCCCCGTGAACATCGAGACGATCGCGATGCAGGTGAAGATCATGCCTGGCGCCCCGGACCAATGCAGGTCCATACTGGCGAAGTACCGCAGGAGGAGAGCGAAGACCGCGCCTTTCGAGACGGTCGCCACAAAGGCGGTCACCGGTGCAGGCGCTCCCTCATACACGTCGGGGGTCCAGAGATGGAACGGGACGAGTCCAAGTTTGAAACCGAATCCGACGATAATCATCGCCAGTCCTGAGAGCGCCGCAACTCCTGAACCCGCGCCGGTCTGCGGTGAAAGCGCACTGAACTCCATCGTCCCGGACTTCGCATAGATGAGGGCCATGCCGAAAAGAAGGAACGCAGAGGAGACCGCGGCGAGAACGAGATACTTCACGCCGGCTTCGATGCTCCTCTCCTCGCGCCGCTGATAGGCGACCAGCGCGTAAAGGGAAACGCTCAGCAGTTCGAGGGCCATGAAAAAAGAGACGAAATGGGTGCTCGCCACGAGTGCAGCCGCGCCGAGCGTCGCGAGGAGCAGGAGGAGACAGAACTCCCCGCGATCACTTCCGCGCCTCTTAAGGTAGTCATAGGAGAGCACGGCAACGAACAGACTTGCCGCAACGATCAGTGCCATATAGAAAAGTGCGTACCGGTCCAGAACGAGAAGAGGCGTGATCCTGAGCGGCGCAAGAGGAGACACCGGAACGATGGACACCAAAGAGAGCCCAAGACCCGTAACCGTGATGGCCATCGCAACCCTGTCGCTCCGCGAGACGGCGATTGAGAGCATGACCGCCGTTGCCGCAACCGCGATCGCGACGAGAGGGGACAAGGCGAAGAGATCGGCCAGGGTCATCGGCGCGGGCCTGTCCCTTCATTCTTTATAGGCAACACCTCTTCAGTGATCCCCTGGGTTACGCTGCGCTGGAGGACCCTCAGGGCCGGATCTGCCACGTCGAACACCGGCTGAGGATAAAGCCCCAGCCAGAGAATCACGGCAATCATCGCGGTCATGACCGACATCTCGCGCCCCGAGAGGTCCGCCACCTTCGTCGCTTCCTCCCTTTGACCATGGAACACGCGCTGAATGATCCAGAGGGAATACACCGCAGCGACAATAAAGCCTCCTGACGCGAGCACCGCCATCGCGGCGTTCACCCTGAATGTGCCGAGGAGCACCAGGAACTCTCCCACGAAGTTGCCCAGACCGGGCAGGCCGAGAGAAGCCAGGACAAAGACAAGGGCAACGCCACCCATGCGGGGTGCGGTCAGCCAAAGTCCCCCCATTCGGCCGATCTCCCTCGTATGCAGGCGCTCCTGGAGGACGCCGACGAGGATAAAGAGAGCGCCGGTACTGATGCCGTGACAGAGCATCTGCATCACGACTCCCTGCAGTGCAAGACCGTTCCACGCAAAGACACCGAGGAGCACAAATCCCATGTGGCTTACGCTCGTGTAGGCGACAAGCCTCTTGAGATCGGTCTGTCCGAAGGCAAGGACCGCACCGTAGAGAATGCCGGTCACGGCAAGGGCCATGCCCACAGGAGCAAAGTCGACGACCGCTCCGGGGAAAAAGGGTATCATGAACCGGAGAAAACCATACGCCCCGGTCTTGAGCAGCAAACCGGCGAGGACCACGCTCCCTGCCGTGGGCGCCTCGGTGTGTGCATCAGGAAGCCAGGTGTGAAAGGGCACCACCGGAAGCTTCACCCCGAAGGCGATAAAAAAGCCGAGCATGAGCCAGAATGAGAGGTCCGGCGACAGGGGCGTGCCGAGGAGCTGAAGATAATCGAATGTGTATGTCCCCGTAGCCCGGCCATGCGCAAAGTAGAGACCGAGGATCGACAGAAGCATCAACAGACCACTCAGCTGGGTGAAGATGAAGAATTTCATCGATGCGTAGAGACGGTTTTCGTGTCCCCAGAAAGCGATAAGAAAATACATCGGCACGAGCATCAGTTCCCAGAAGAAATAGAAAAGGAAGAGGTCCAGTGCGAGGAAGACGCCGATGATCCCTGCCAATACCCAGAGCAGATTGAAATGAAAGGCCCCCACCTTCTCCTTTATTTCGGACCACGAACAGCCCACCGAAACAATGCCGAGAAACAGCGTAAGGGCGACCAGAAGAAAACTCAAGCCATCCATGGCGAGATGAAAACCGATCCCGAACTGGGGCACCCATTGCCTCTGCAGTTCTGCGAGCCACCGGCCGTTGCCTGCGAAACCTCCGGCGCCGGCAAGAGGCGATAGGGTCAGGAGCAGGAGCAGATCCAGCCCAAGGGCGACGATCGAAATCCAGCGGGCTGCCGATGCGCGCAGCCTTCCGAAGAGCCAGGCGAAAAGGCCGCCCATCAGAGGCACCACCACGAGCCACAAAAGTATCATAGAAACACCGCAATTCCTATTGAGACGATTGCGCCTGCGGCGATTCCCGCAGCGTACCATCGCACCCTTCCCGTCTGGGTGCGGCTGAGAACCCCATGCAAAGCGCTGCTGCACCATGCCGCCCCTTCGTAAAAAAGATCGATAAAATCCCTCCTGTTGACGCGGGCTGCCCAGACAAAGGGCCTGACGATGAGGGTATCGTATATCCGGTCAAAACCCCATCCCGAAAACCAGAGCCGTCTCAGGAATCGAGCCGAGGCAGCCGTCGCAATGCTCTCGGCGTATCGCGGATGGCGGCGATAAAGGAACCAGGCGAGAAGGATGCCGAACACAGATACCCCTGAGGCGGTTACCTGGAGCATGACCTCTTTCCCCGCGTCATGCATGACTCGTGCATCAGGAAGCGCGGTACGCATGAAGTCAGAGAAGAGCGACAGATTCCCAAAATTATGAGGAACTTCGAGGAAGCCGCCCGCAACCGAGAGGACCGCCAGGACGGCCAAAGGAACGCGCATGCGTATTCCCGGCAGCTTTGAAACCCCGGTCCTGGCTTCGCCGAAAAAAACGATAAAGACCATGCGGAAGGTATACAACGACGTGAGCAAGGCACCGGCCAATCCCGCCGCCCAGAGCCAGAGACTTCCTTTCTCAGAGGTCATCGCATGCCAGAGGATCATCTCTTTGCTGTAGAAACCGGCAGTGACGAGCGGCAGGGCAGAGAGAGACGCCGCGCCTATAAGGAAGGTCAGGAAGGTCGTGGGGAGCTTCTCCCGCAGACCACCCATCCTGAACATGTCATGCTCATGATCAAGACTGAAGATTACCGCGCCCGCGCCGAGGAAGAGGAGCGCCTTGAAGAAAGCGTGGGTCATGAAGTGAAAGAGCGCCGCGGACCACGCCCCGACACCAAGGGCGAGGAACATATACCCTATCTGGCTGATCGTGGAATAGGCAAGGACGCGCTTGATGTCGTGCTGCATCAATGCGCTGAAGCCCGAAAGGAGCAGGGTCGATGCCCCGATTATCGCAACGGCAGACTGGACCACCGGCGCAAGTTCAAAAAGCGAATGCGTCCTCGCGATGAGATAGACGCCGGCGGTCACCATTGTCGCCGCATGGATCAGCGCGCTCACCGGCGTCGGCCCTGCCATCGCATCAGGGAGCCACGTCTGGAGGGGGAGTTGGGCTGATTTACCGAGGGCCCCGCCGAGCAATAGGGCTGCAGCCGCGATCGCTAGGGAAGATCCGACCGCCCAGAGAGACGAGGCCCGGTGCATAAGCTCCTGTATCTGGAGCGTGCCGAGGTTTACAAAAAGGATAAAGAGACCGACCGCCATCGCCGCGTCGCCCACCCGCGTCACGATGAAGGCCTTCCGCGCCGCATATCCATTTGCAGGGTCTTTGTACCAGAACCCTATAAGAAGGTAGCTGCAAAGACCGACGCCTTCCCATCCGAGATAGAGGAAGAGGAGGTCCCCCGCAAGCACAAGAAGCAGCATGGAGCCGACAAAAAGATTCATGTAGGCGAAAAAGCGGCTGTACCCCTCCTCACCTTCCATAAACTCGACGGAGTAGAGATGGATGAGAAAACCGACGACGGTGACAACAAGCACCATCACCATCGAAAGGGCGTCAAGATACAGAGAGATATGGGGAATGAAGCCTTCCACCTGCATCCAGGTCCACAGCTCCTGCGAGAAGGCGTTCCCGGGAGGAGGAGAACAGAGGAAACCGGCTGCGACGGCAACCGCGACGACTGCCGAAAGACCGACAGATCCGGCGCCTACCGCTCCCACAGCCGGACCGGAAAGCCTCCGGCCCGCAAGAACAAGAATGAGAAACCCCGTAAAGGGGAGCGCAGGAACCAGCCAGAGGAGTTCGACCATCTTACCCTCTCATCCTGCTCGCCGCGTCTGCATCGAGGCTTTTCACATTGTGGTAAAGCCTGAGGAGAAGGGCAAGGCCGACAGAGACCTCGGCAGCAGCCATCGTAAGAATAAAGATAAACATCACCTGCCCGTCAGGCTGTCCCCATCGTGAACCCGCCACGATAAAGGCGAGTCCTGCCGCGTTCAGCATGATCTCTATCGACATCAGGATAAAGAGGATGTTCCTCCGCATAAGGACCCCCGCGAGTCCTGTCGCAAAGAGGATTGCCGCGAGAAGGAGTCCGTGCTCCATAGGAATTGACGTCACCACGATTTTCCTCTTTTCAAAACATAGTTCAGACAGTCAGAAACGAACTTGAATTCTTCACCACAGAGTGCACAGAGAAAAGCAAAACGCTCTTTCATCGTTCTTTCAGCTTCTTTGTCTATCTCTGTGTTCTCTGTGGCAGGTTCTTTCATTGAGTCCTGATACTCTCTTTCTTATACACTTCCTTCCGTCCGAGGTAGTAAGCGCCGACGATCCCCGCCAGCAGCAGCATTGATGCGAGTTCAACCCCGATAATATAGGGTCCCAAAAGCGCAAGCCCCACCTGTTTCGATTCCACAACTACAGCACGGAAAGGCCTGCGGTCCTCTCTCAAAAAGATAAAGACCAGTTCCGCCGCGAGGACGGCGGATAAGCCGGCCGGCCCCATCCACGTTCCCGGGTTGAGCCAGAGCCTCTCATGCGCCACCGCCTGGGGACCGAGATTGAGCATCATGATCACAAAGACAAAGAGGACCATGATTGCGCCGGCGTAGATGATCACTTCGAGGGCAGCCACAAAAGGCGCGCCGAGGACGAAGAAGATCACCGCAACAGAAAGCAGCGACACGACCAGATAGAGGAGTGCATGCACCGCATTCGTCCTCGTGACGACCAGGAGCGTCGAGACAGCCGCAACACATGCAGAGATATAAAATACCGCGTTCATGGGCAATCGGTCCTCACGGCAGGAGACTCCTCACGTCCACCGGCTGCTCCTCGTTCTCCGCCTGGCCCTTATCCTTTCCGCCGATCGACAGTCCTGCAACCCTGTAAAAGTTGTATCCCCTGTATTTCCCCTCCCCGCTGATGAGCAGGTCTTCCTTTTCGTAGACAAGGTTTTGCCGTTTGTACTCTCCCATCTCAAAATCGGGCGTGAGCTGAATGGCATAGGTCGGGCAGGCCTCCTCGCAATAGCCGCAGAAGATGCAGCGTGAGAAATTTATCCGGAAGAACTCGGGATACCGCCGTCCGTGCTCATCTTCCGCCGCCTGAAGAGAGATGCAGTCTACCGGGCATGCGACGGCACAGAGATAACATGCGACACAACGCTCCCCGCCGTCAGGGTCGCGGGAGAGGATGATGCGTCCCCTCCATCGCGGGGGAAGGTAAGGCCTTTCCTCGGGATAAAGGATCGTCTCCCTCTTCCTGAAGGTATGGAGAAACACCGCCCAGATTGATCTCAGAATGCTAAACACTCACCGAATCTCCGATCATTTCAATTCCCTTTCGCAAGAAGCCATCCTCCCGTCACCACGATATTCAACAGAGAGAGGGGCAGCATCACTTTCCAGCCGAAGGTCATAAGCTGATCGTACCGCGGTCTTGGCAGCGACGCCCTGAGCAGGATAAATCCACAGATAAA
>DATJWU010000016.1:0-3189 GCA_035501055.1 Thermodesulfovibrionales bacterium | reverse complement strand
CTTCTTCCCGCTCTTCCAGCAAGGGGTTGCGGTCAGTGCCCGCACGGGCTGCAGCATCGCGGCGTTCCTGCGCGAACAATTGGGGGTGAGCCCTGGTGCCTTCGAAAAGATACAGTCCATTTTTCTTGACGGCAGCGCCGTCGATGAACTGGACTCGGCCATAATCAAGGATGGATCGGTCCTCGCGCTTTCGGCGGCAATGCCCGGACTGGTCGGCGCAACGATGAGGAGGGGAGGGAGGTATTCATCCTTCCGGAGCGGCGTGACGCATCGGGAGACAGAGGGTCAGTGTGCCTCGGGAGAAGGTTTTGTGCAGGTGAAGCTCTTCAACCTCCTGATGGCGGAACTGGGGCCTGGTCTGCTCGCAAAGGGGATATACGTGACGTCTTCCGATTTGAGGGATTTCCTGGCCGCCAGGTCCGGGGACTTCCGGCGGGGATGGATGCAGGTCATCCTCGATGGAAAGTCCATTGAAGCAGGATCGTTGAATGACACCTCATGGCTGGACCGCAGCGACCGGATATTCCTCTCGGTCACCGGCCGGACAGGAGAGGAGTGAACGCTCTATTGTGCTCCGCCGGCAATGGGGGGGAAAAGGGCGATCTCATCGCCTTCCTTGAGAGGGTGCTGTACATTCCTGTGCTCGCCGTTGACGATTTTGAGCAAAGGAATTTTTTCGGGAAGGTTTAACCGCTTTATCGCATCTTCGAGTGTGGCGTTCTCCGGGAGTTCGGCTTCCTGCTCCTCCGGGCCATAATTCCTCAGGTTCGCATAGAGTTTTATCTTCACCTTCATGAAGAAATTATACCAGACTCCGGTAGCCGCTTCACCGATCTTATGATCTGCCTCATATCATTTATCGCTTCCCCTGATGCACTATAGAGACAATAAAGGTATCAAAGGCATCAAACCGTGGCTGAACTGACTGACAGGACGACAGAGACAAGAGAGGGTCTTCTCTCACGCGGAGATCATCCTTCAAAGCTCTTTGTGGAAATCACGACGAATTGCAATCTCAGATGCGGCATGTGCGTGAAACAGAGCGGCGGAGGCATTGTGGAAGGCAGCATGTCAGCGGAGACCTTCGATGCCTTAACACCGGCATTCCCCTATCTCGATGCCCTGGTGCTTAACGGCATAGGCGAGTCTCTCCTCCACCCGCACCTGGAGGCATTCATAAAGATGGCGAAGCGTTCATTGCCGGGGAGCGCGTGGGTGGGGTTCCAGACCAATGGGGTTCTGCTGAACGAAGACAGGGCCTTATCCCTCGTCGATGCGGGGCTCGACTGCATCTGCCTCTCCGTAGATACCGTTTCTGATGACAGTTTCCGCTCGATCCGGGAAGGCGGGGAGATGAGCAAGATAGAATCCGCGTTTGCTGCGCTCGCCAGGGCTGGGGATCGTCTGGGAAGGCACGACCTGCGGACCGGCATCGAATTTGTCCTTATGCGGGATAACCTGGCAGAGCTTCCTGCGACCCTTCGCTGGGCTGCGCAGCGAGGAGCGTCCTTTGCGCTCGTCACTCAGCTTCTCCCCTACCACAGGGGACTGTCCGTTCAGACCGCCTACGACACCAATACCGCAGGGGCGATCGCCCTGTATGAACGATGGAAAGCAGAGGCAGACGCCGAGGGTGTGGACATCGGCCGTTATTTCGACATCTTCATGAAGTACGCAAAGACCGGTGAGGAGCTGAAGATCCTCGACTTCATAGAACGGATGAAGAATGATGCCGGATCTCAGGGAATAACGCTTCATCTCGAAAGGCTCCTCAGGAGGGATGAAGGATGGTTCAGGAAAGTGGAAGAGGTGTTCGGCGAGGCAAGGCAGATTGCGAAGGAAGAAGGCATTGCGCTCGAACTGCCCGAAACGGCCCCGCGGAATACGAGGAGATGCGAGTTCGTGGAAGGGGACGGCGCATTTGTCTCATGGGACGGCGACGTCCATCCCTGCTATTTCCTCTGGCATCGCTACCGGTGCTATGTCGGCGGCTGGGAGAAACATGTCAGGCCATGGGTCTTCGGCAGTCTGAGAGAGAAAGACCTCATCGCGATCTGGAACGGGGCGGAGTACCGCGCCTTCAGGGAGAATGTCCGCCGGTACGAATTTCCTTTCTGCTTTGACTGCAGCTTCGCGCTTTGCGACTATGTGCAGGGAGAGGATTTTGAACAGGACTGTTATGTCGGGAGCGTACCCTGCGGCGCCTGTCTCTGGTGCACCGGACTCTTCAAGTGTCTTCAGTAGCGTTTTTGCCCAGATAATCTTTAACGGTGAGGCGTTTGCGGCAGAATAAAACCGCCCGCATGCTCTTCCCCGCCTTTATTGGGAGAGGTATCAATGAAATAGTTTCAGGATCCGGGAAGTGAGTATGGAGACGAGGCGGTACGAGGCATTCAGGCCTTTATCATCTCTTCGATCGTAATCACGACAGACCGGCCGAGGGCGTCGAGGTCGTATCCTCCTTCGAGGCTGAATACCGTCGGCAGCGAAAGGGAAAGGATGGACCTGACAATGTCCCTGACTCCTTCATCGGTCACGCGTATCGCAGCCAGGGGGTCGTCCCGATGGATATCATATCCTGCAGAAACCAGGATGATGTCGGGAGCAAAGGCATTTACAAGGCCGGGCAGGACTTCGTGGTATGCGGCATGGTATTCCCTGTCTCCGGAACCGTTCGGCATGGGGATGTTGCGGATGAAGCCTTCCCCTTTTCCCCTGCCTCTCTCCGCGGCGCTGCCGGTGCCGGGGTAATGGGGATACTGGTGGGTGCTGAAGTAAAAGACGGTGTCGTCTTCTTCGAACATGTGCTGGGTACCGTTCCCGTGATGGACGTCGAAATCGATGATGAAGACCCTGTCGTAGCCGAGCTTCTGCGCATGGCGTGCACCGACGGCGATGTTATTGAAGATGCAGAACCCCATCGCCCTCTCGGCCTCGGCGTGATGGCCGGGGGGGCGGACCGCGCAGAAGGCACGGGTAATCCTGCCGCTCCTGCACCGGGCAACGGCATCCATCACCGCACCAACTGCGGTCAGGGAAGCCTCAAGGCTGCCGCGTGAAAAATAGGTGTCGGGGTCGAGGTGCCCCTCTCCGAAGTTCCTGATCTTCTCCACGTACCCGTGGTGGTGGACCATCTCTACATCAGCGAAAGAGGCCATTCTCGGTTTCATATGGACGAGTTTTTCCCAT
>DATJWU010000015.1:0-5928 GCA_035501055.1 Thermodesulfovibrionales bacterium | reverse complement strand
CTCGTGAGAGGCTTTTCGCGGAGAAGGCGTGTCTGGTATACTAACAGTCGCAAAATTGCTAAACAGATCGTGGAGGAACGGATATGGGATTTATTGAAAGTATCAAGAGCTATTTCCTGGGCACCGGACAGGAGGGCCCTTCTGCGAGGCCGGGAAGGAATGAACCCTGCTGGTGCGGGAGCGGCACGAAATACAAGAAGTGCCATCTCAATGAGGACGACAAGAAGGGCAGGAATACAGGCGCCACTCCCGGTGGCCCCAGGTGAGGCGCTTCCTGATCTGGGGTCGGCTCGCAGTCGCTGACGCCTGGCGGTGACGACGAGAGACGCCGGCCTCTGTCCAGTTCCTGATCCTGCGGACTCAAGGGCGCGTTTCCGGCCGTGCGGGGCGGGATGCGGACGGGCAGGATGTCTATGGCTGGGTACAAACCCCGGTCAAGGCGTTTTCTTTCTTGATGCATGACTCTCCCGACTCGCAGTCTTTGCTTGTCATACAGAAGCGTCGGTTTTTTGCGGGAGAGGACGGAGAGGGCGGAGGGGTATTGGGGGCCGGTGTAAGCACTTGTGTATGGGGCAGGGTGACCTTGCCGCAGACGCCTCCCCTGTCATTGGGAGGAAGAATGCATTTCTCGTTCGCGAATACATCACAGTCCATGTCTGTAAAGCATTCCTTCGCAAAGGAAGGCGGGGAGAAGAGCAGAGTCAAAATGAACGATGCGAAGAGCGTCGCCGTGATCGTGTTCATGTCGTACCTCTTTTCTCAGGGAATTCCCTGTAGGGAGTTGTTTCATTATACATGATGCGCGCGGCCTCTTGCCCCTCGCGTCGGCGACGTGCGGTCTCACGGAGTGAGGAACGTGCTTACGGAAGAGAGGAATGTCGTGTGCTTTTCAGCATAGGGTGTGCGGCGGCTCGCACAATGAGAGAATTCTCCAAACGGGAACCCCTCAACAAACCGGGCATTTTATTCTTCGGAGCTTTGGCATTTTTATTGCAACCGATCTCCGTTGGAAAGCAACACAGGGAGGAACGATGAGCGATTCGGGTAAGAAAAAGGTAATCATTGCGGATGACAGTCAGACGTTCCTGATCTATCTGGCGATCCTCCTGAAGAGGATGGGCTTCAAGGTGATACCCGCGGAGAGCGGCCAGGAGGTTCTGAAACTGCTGAAACTGGTGAAGCCGGATGCGGTGATGCTCGATATGTACATGGCGCCGGTGGACGGCCTTGCCGTGCTGAAGTGCATGAAAGACGATCGGGAGACGTCGTGCATACCGGTCATCATGCTCTCTGTCGATTCCAGTGCCGAGACAATCGAACGGTGCAGACGCAATGGATGTGCAGCCTATCTCACGAAGCCGGTCAAATTGAGTGAGCTGAACGAGGCACTGCAGGAGCTCATCTTCTCTCCGGTGGGGACGAAAAGGAACCATTTGCGGGTTTCGACTACCACGAAGATAAGACTGAGTTATGATGGTTCATCGGAGGATGTTTACAGCGAGTCGCTTTCGGTGGGGGGCATTTATGTCAGGAAAAAGGACCCCCTGCCGGTAGGGTCAGAGGTCGGAGTGACATTTCCCCTGAGCGGCGGCAAGGAACTCCACGTGAGCGGGATGGTGATCTATACAAAGGAGCTCTTCGGAGACGAGTTCAAGGTTCCGCCCGGAATGGCCATCAAGTTCGACGGAATGACGGGGGGCGAGACGGCAGTGCTGAAGGAGCATATAGACCGTCTCTTTGCAGGGGATATCCTGGACGGCCAGGAAGAAGACGTAATCAGGTCGTGAGCCCGGGCATGACGCCCCGAAGGCGCCCCCGGGGTCAGCTGTCTTCGTTCCCTTCCTTCACGAAGACAACACTCGAATCCCTCTTCACATTCAGGCCCGCCTCCACTTCAATGGCCTTCAATATTCCCCCCGGAAGCGGACAGGTCACATGCCTCAGGTGCCTTGCGGCGGATTTGTAGACGGGGTTGTTCAGGAAACCCGCGAAATACGCCGCGGTGTCAAGCGACGCAATGTCCTCGCCCAGCTTCCTTGCCATCTCGCAGTCGCTCTCAATTGAGAGGGCGATTTTCTTGTCAGGCCCTTTCGCCGCAGTGACCGTGGCAGAAAAACCGCAGGCCCCGCACTTTACGAGAACTTTTGTCATGTGCCATTCCTCCTTTTCGTCATGCCTCGGAGGCGATTTTCGCACGAGAGAGCATGCCGTTATGGATGAGAGTCTTCTCTCTCTCTGCGGTGAGAAAAGTGAGTATCTCCTTTCTCACCGCATTGAGCTCTGAACCGGTCCTTTCGCGAGGGCGGGGGATATCGATCCTGAGAATCTTTCCTATTTCGGCGGGTCTCGAGGTCAGGCAGATGATTTCGTCCCCGAGAAACACCGCTTCCTCGACGTTATGGGTGACAAAGAGGACGGTCTTCTTTGTCTTCTCCCAGATGTGAAGAAGCGCCACCTGCATGTAATTCCGTGCCTGGCAGTCAAGGGAGACAAAGGGCTCATCCATGAGAAGGAGCCTGGGCTCGACGACGAGAGCCATGGCAAGGGCGACTTTTTGTTTCATTCCTCCGGAAATCTCCTTTGGATAAAAGCCGGCAAAGTCCTTCAGTTCGACCAGTTCAAGCGCGGCGAGCGCCTTTTGCAGCTGTTGCTCCTTTGAGAGTCCCGCGATTTCAAGGCCAAGCTCGACATTCCTGAGCACGGTGCGCCATGGCAACAAGGCAGGCTCCTGAAATATATAGCCGATTTCCCTGCTCGGCCCGGTGACGGCCCTGTCTCCGATCATGATCTTTCCGCTGTCGGGTTTTTCGAGGCCGGAGATCATCCGGAGGAGCGTTGTCTTGCCGCAGCCGCTGGGACCGATGATGCAGATAAACCTCCCTTCAGGGGCGGTGAAGGTCACGCGGCGAAGCACATCGATTCTACCGTCTTCCGCTGCGCCGTTGAAGGATTTTTGTACGTCGAGCACATGGAGGTTCATGGTCAGCGCCACTTCAGCAATCTGGCCTCTGCGGTGCGTATGAGGAGGTCCATTGCATAGCCGATGAGGCCGATGACGACCATTCCTGCAATAATCTGGTCGGGCCGCTGTATATCGCGTGCGGTCATGATCATATAGCCGAGGCCGTATCCGCTCCTCACGCCCGTGAATTCAGCGGCGACAAGGGTCATCCATCCGATGCCGAGAGAGATCCTGATCCCTGTGATGATCGAAGGAAGCGCCCCGGGAAAGAGGACCTTTCTGAAAAGGTCGGTCTTCGTCGCGCCGAGGATGACAGAGGATTCGATGAGTCTTCTGCTGATCGAGAGGACACCTCCGACCGTATTCAGGAGTACGGGGAAGAAAGCGCCGAGGAAGATGATAAAGGATGCCGACTGGTCTCCGATGCCGAACCAGAGTATCGCGATCGGGACCCATGCAAGCGGAGGTATGGGACGGAGTAGCTCGACAAAGGGCGTAAGATAATCGCGCATTCTCGCAGAGTAGCCCATGACGATTCCGAAGGGGAGGGCGGTGATCGTTGCCGCGGCAACCCCGCAGAGCACTCTCTTCAGGCTCGCGAAACAGTGACCGATGAGGCCGAAGCCGGGGGGAAGGCCGTGGGAGAGGAGTTCCGCGAGACCATGGACGATCTGCAAGGGTGAGGGCAGCCTGTTCTCCGGGAGAATACCAACAGAGGAGAGAAGCTGCCAGACCGCGACTGCACCGAGGACCGGGATATATCTCAGAAATCTCTGTGTTGTCGTCAACGGTTCTGTGTTCTCCCTGCGTGCTCTTATCTCCGGATTACTTCGCGATCTCTCTGAGCGTTTTCAAATCGAGATACTCCCGGGCGAAGGTGTCGACGTTCAGGGCCTTCACATATCCGAAGGTCTGAAGATACTTTGCGTATTCCTTCACGTCCTCCTCCTTGACGAGATAGTCATATTCGATATTCTTCAAGGCCAGTCGTATCGTCGCTTCATCCATTCCCGTGTATTTCACGCCGATCCTGAGGGCCTCAGCCGGGTTCTTCCTGATGAGTTCAGTCGCCTTCACGTGGGCCTTAAGGAAGGCCTTGACGGCCTGCGGATGTTCTTTCCTGAAGCTCTCTTCAACGGCAACAACACAGCAGGGATGGTCCTTCCATATCGTCGAAGAGGTGGAGAGCACCCTGCCAATCCCTTTGCTCACGGCCTTCGAGGGGTGGGGTTCCCAGGCGATAAAGGCGTCGATTTGCGCCGAATCGAGTGCAACGATCATTTCAGGGGGCTTTATCACGATGATATTCACCTTTTTGGGGTCGACGCCCGCCCCTTCGATGGCCCTTCTCAGCAGGAAATCCTGAACGGTCGAATATCCGGGGATTGCGACCGTTTTCCCCGCGAGGTCTTTCAGGTTCCTGATCGCCGAGTCCTTGCGGACTACGATGGCAGAGCCTTCTGCGTTCGCCAGCGCAACGGCTTTGACATTGGCCGACTTGTTTGCAACACCGGTGGCACTCGGTGCGACGCCGAGGTAGCCGATATCGATGCTCTTTGAGGCGAAGGCGCTCATCTCTTCCGGTCCTGCATTGAAAATGCCGGCGATCTCGACGGAGATTCCCTCGTCTCTGAAGTACCCCTTGTCGAGCGCGACCCACGCGGCAAGGTGATGAAGGTCGTTTCGGAGATAACCGAGTCGCACCTTCTGAGGGGCTGCAAGGGATAAGGCTGCACCGGTCAGAACCAGGAAACCCACAGTAAACGCAAGGATCTTATTTCTCATATCGACTCCTTGTACGGTGAACTATAAATACCAAGCAGGATCATGTGCATACTTGTGTATTATAACACCGCTGAAAAAATCCCCTCCCCGGCCCTAGAGACCGGGAAGGGGCAGGGGGATCAGACGGTGCGGCTATCCCTTGATCTCGGCTTTGCTCCCCGCTTTTTCGAGCAGGTCCTTCAGGTTCGGGAATTTGTCTTTCATGTGCGGGATGTGCATGGCCTGCATGAACTCCTTTTCAAAAGTGGGTTCCGTCGCAATTTCGACGAACTGGACCCATCGTGCACGCTCCTCAGCTTCGCGCCTCTTGTTCTTGTTGAGAAGGGCCATGCGCGCGCCATCTCCGGCAGCGTTCCCGACTACCACAACCTTGTCGATCGGGACATCGGGGAACATGCCGAGGGTGAGCGAGGCTTCGCGGTCGATATGGCTGCCGAAGGCCCCTGCAAGTTCGACCCTGTCAAGCTTCTTGACGCCCATCTTTTGCATCATCAGCTTTGCCCCTGCATAGAGCGCTCCCTTGGCGAGTTGGAGAGCCCTCACATCGGCTTGGGCCACGGTAATGTCCGTACTGATGGAAGTCTCTTCGGCCCATGCGAGGACATACTCCGGTTTGCCATCCACCGCGAGCCTTACCCTGTTAGTACCGAGGTTCATTACGAACTTCCCTGACTTGTCGATTATTCCCGCCTTGAACATCTCGGCAATGACATCGATGATGCCGGAGCCGCAAATGCCCTTCGCATTGATCTTGCCCTCGATATGACTGTGCCAGTCGGCCTTGCCGATCACCTTGTACTGCGGTTCCTTTGTCTCGGGATTGATCTTCACCTTCTCGATCGCCCCCGGGGCGGCCCTCATGCCGAACTTTATCTGGGCGCCTTCAAAGGCCGGACCCGTTGCGCAGGAGGTGGAGCAGACGCGGTCCTTGTTCCCAAGGAGCAGTTCCCCGTTTGTGCCGATGTCGATGACGAGCACCATGTCGTCCTGGAAGTACTGTTCCTGGGCAATGAGGACGCCCACATTGTCGGCACCCACAAAGCCTGCCTCAATGGGGAGCACGTGGATGTACGCGGCTGGGTTGATCTTCAGGCCGAGGTCCCTGGCCTTGATATTCAGAGAGCTCTGCACCGCCGGGACGAACGGTGACCGCCCGATATACGTCGGATTCAGCCCCAGGA
>DATJWU010000014.1:0-3854 GCA_035501055.1 Thermodesulfovibrionales bacterium | reverse complement strand
TGTTCCCACGGTTCTGTTGTGTTCTGTCAGGTATTTTTTCGCGACCCTTTGCACCTCCGCGGGCGTCACCTTCCGTATCCCTTCAAGATAGGTATTCATGAGCCTCCATCCACCGATGACCTCGAACATGCCGATCTTCATCGCCTGCTGATACAATGAGTCCTGGCCGAAGATAAACGATGCCTCAACCTGGTTCTTCGCCTTCTGCACCTCGGTCTCCGAAGGAGGCGTCTCCTTTATCCTCTCGATTTCAGCATAGAGTGCCTTTTCGACCTCTTCTATGTCTTTTCCCGGAGCCGCCGTGCCCCAGAGAAAGAACATAAAGGGGTCGACGTACATGCCGTCGTAATCGGCGCCGGCGTTCAGCGCAAGTTTCTTTTCGTAGATCAGCGATGTATATATCCGCGAACTCTTGCCCCCGGAGAGGATCATGCCGAGCACTTCGAGGGGGAAGCTGTCTTCATGGGGAAGACTCGGGGTGTGGTACCCAAGCAGGACATAGGGCAGTTCCGCCTCTCTTCTGACAACGAGCCTCTTTTCTCCCTGTTGCTGCGGCTCCTGGGTGACCCGGCCTTTCGGAGGGGTGCCCTTTTTGATCTCCCCGAAGCGCGCCCTGATCTTCTTCATGAGTTCTTCTGGATTCACATCCCCCGCGATTACGAGAAAGGTGTCGTCCGGGGCATAGTATTTCTTGTAGTGACTGTAGAGGTCGTCCCTCTGGTATGCGGCGATATCCGACATCCATCCGATCACCGGCCTCCGGTAGGGGTGGGCTATGAATGCGGTGGCGACAAAGTTCTCAAAAAGGAAGTTCTGCGGATCGTCCTCGTAGCGCATCCTCCGTTCTTCCGTCACGACGTCACGCTCCGCCATTGTCTCCTTCGGGTCCAGGGTCAGGTTGCTCATCCTGTCCGCTTCGAGGTCGATGGCGATGCCGACCCGGTCCGACGCAAGGGTTTCGAAATACATGGTATAGTCCTTCGTCGTCATCGCATTGTCCACCCCGCCGTTCCTCTGGATGATCTTCGAGAAGGCCTTCGCGCCGTAAGTCGGGGTACCCTTGAACATCATGTGTTCAAGGAAGTGACTCAGTCCCGTCTTGCCGGAGACTTCATACCGGGAACCGATCCGGTACCATACCTCGAAGGTCACGAGCGGCACCTTGTGGTCTTCGCTGATGAGGACCTTGAGACCGTTGTCGAGGGTGAATTCCTTCACGTCCGCATGAAGAGGACGCGGAGCGAGGAGCGCGGCGAACAGCAAGACGAGCGGCAACAGATGTAATTTTCTCATTATCATTTACTATAGCAAAAATCGCGTAGGGTGACAAATGAGAAGAGTGGCTGTTTTTCGTTATAAGGCTATGATAACCGGAAGGCGGAAGCGGTGAAACTCTTTTATAGCGATACCTGCAGGTGTCGGTGGCGGGTAACCCCACCCCGCAAGACCTTACAAAGACTGCACTCCGGCGACAAATCGAATTTCAATATCTGATCGCGTTATAAGAGGGTTTGATTCGCGTCTGCCTTCCGTCTTATTCAACGGTAAGATATAGCTGCCATGGTTGCCTCCTGGATTTGGTTTTCCTTTTCCTTTCGGGTATCATAGGGATACAAAACGGGAGGGCCGAAGGATGATGATACGCAAAGAGCTGATCCTCAAGATATTCGATGCCGCGAACATGCAGCGGTGGAACGACAAGATCCGTCCCGTCGAGCTGAGGGAACTCGATAAGCAGGCCCACAAGATGGTGCTCGCTTATTTCCTCGGCAAGTTCGAGGAAGAGCGCGAGGGCTTCGACTGGATTGAGATCATTGAAGGGGGGCTCTTCGAATTCCTCCAGCGGCTCGTGATCACCGACCTCATGCCCCAGATATTCTATGAGATACAAAAGGACCGGGAGAAGTACAGGAAGCTGAACGAATGGGTCTATGACAGGCTCGCCTTTTTCATTTCGCCCCTCGGCGAGGAGTTTTGCACAAGGTTCAGGCGCTATTTTTCCCATAATGATGAAGACACGATCAACCAGCGGATTCTCAGGGCCGCGCACTTCTATGCCACGAAGTGGGAGTTCGATATCATCGAACGGGCCAGTCCGGGGGGCTATGAAATTGCCGACATCAAGAGGGATATCCAGACGCGGCAGGAGAAGTACTACGACCTGAGAGGCATCCATCATCTGGCGCTCTACGCGAAATACAGGGACTTCATCGACCTCTGCGGACAGCTGAGGTTCCAGCTCCGCTGGAGCCATATCCACAGAGTGCCCAAGACCTCTGTCCTCGGCCATATGCTTATCGTCGCAATCCTTTCCTATCTCTTTTCGCTCCAGGTAAAGGCCTGCAGGAAGCGGTGCGTCAATAACTATTTTACGGGCCTCTTCCACGACCTGCCCGAAGTTCTCACGCGGGACATCATCTCACCGGTGAAGAGATCAGTGGAAGGCCTTGAGGACCTGATCAAGGAGTACGAAAAACGCCAGATGCAAAAAGAGGTCTACAGTCTTATCCCCGGGGAGTGGCACGCAGAGATGAGGATGTTTACCGAGAGCGAATACCGGAACATCGTGACCGTGGACGGTTCGGTCGTCACCGTCTCTTCCGCGGAGATTGCGCAGAAGTTCAACCGTGACGAGTACAGTCCCCGGGATGGAGAGCTGATCAAGGCAACGGACGAACTCGCGGCCTTTGTGGAGGCATACCTCGGGATCGAAAACGGGATCAAGTCGGATGAGCTTCAGGAGTCGAAGAACTTTCTGAAGACCAAATTCAAGGGGACGACGATTGCCGGCGTGAAGTTCGGCGAGATCTTCGCGGATTTCGGCTAGGCCGAAAGGCCTCTATTCCTTCCAGACTACGATCGCGACATCGGGACACATCTGCGCGCAGATGCCGCAGCCCGTGCATCTCTCCGGGTGCACTGCCTTTGCCGTAAAAACCCCGCATGCGTTGAACTGCTCGTCGATGCCGAGCACCTCTTCGGGACAGGAGAGCACGCAGTACTTGCATCCCTTACAGAGGTCCCTGTCTATCGCTATTCTGCCTTTCATTGTTTCCTCCCAAGGAGTTCCCGCGCATGCGTGCGGGATATTTCGGTAACCTTTCCGCTGAGCATCCGGGCGATCTCCTCTTCGCGTTCTTTCGCCGCAGCCTCCCTGACGCTCACCGCGACGCCGTCCTTCTCCTGGACCTTTTCGATCACCATGTGGTGGTCTGCGAGCGCCGCAATCTGGGGAAGGTGGGTAACACACAAGACCTGATGCCGTCCGGAAAGGTTCTTCAGTCTGATCCCGACGCGGCCGGCCGTCCCTCCGCCGATGCCTGCGTCCACCTCATCGAAGATCAGGACCGGGATCCTGTCGACACCGGCGAGCGTTTCTTTCAGCGCGAGCATGACCCGCGAAAGCTCTCCCCCCGACGCGGTCCTGCTCAGCGACTTCGGGGGTTCACCGCTGTTCGCCGAGAAGAGGAACTCAACACTGTCCTTGCCTGTTGGAGACAGTCCGGTCTCATTCATCGCGATCGTGAACCGGGCCTTCTCCATCGCGAGTTCCTTCAGGACCGCCTTCGCAGAGCCCTCGATTTCCCGGGCCGCGGCCATTCTCTTTTCCGTGAGGCGCGCCGCCTTTTCGTACAACCCTTTCTCTTCCCTGACAAGGGTCTCCTCCAGTTCCTTCACCCGTTCGTCCGAGAGGGCGAGCCCCTGCAGTTCCTTTTCCGCCTCATCCCTCTGACGGAGGACCCCTTCCGTCCCTTCGCCGTATTTTCGTTCAAGTTTCTTTATCAGGTCCAGTCTCTCTTCCACATCATCGCGCCTGCGGGGATCAATGTCGTATCTGTCACGGAAAGACCTGA
>DATJWU010000013.1:0-8093 GCA_035501055.1 Thermodesulfovibrionales bacterium | reverse complement strand
GACAATGGCAAGGCCGAGGCCTGTGCCCTTGTCTTTAGTGGTGTAGAAGGGGAGGAATATTCTGTCCCTGATCGATTCCGGGACGCCGTGGCCGGTGTCCGACACGCTCACCTCAACGGCGTTTTCATCAGCAACGAAACCGATCCCCAGTTCCCCTCCATGAGGCATCGCCTCGACGGCGTTCTGCACGAGATTTGCAAAAGCCTGTCTCAGGAGTATTTCATCGCCCTGTATCGCGGGCACTCCTTCAACGGCGGAGAAGATCCTCACGTCATGCGTCTCCAGGTGCCCCGCGCACTTCCCTATGATGTCGGAGAGGTCGATGGTCGCGATGCGGGGTTCCGTCGGTCTCGCGAAGGAAAGGAAATCGGTGATGATCCTGTCCATGACGGCAATCTCGTTCGTGATTGAATCCACGATGTGCAGAGACGACGGCTCTACCTTCTTCCCGAGGAGTTTTGTATACCCTGCGATGACCCCCATGGGGTTGCGGAGTTCATGTGCCATGCCCGCGGCCATCTCGCCGAGACTTGACAGCCTGTCCCGCAATTCCGCCTGGGCCTCGAGCGCCTTCAGTTCGGTGAGGTCCGTGAAGACCAGGAGGCGGCCGATGATTTCCTTCTGCGAGTCCACGAGGGGAGTAAGAGAGTAACCGATGTGTATATCCTTGCCGGAATGAATGGTGTAGTGGGTTTCCGATCTCCCCTCAACCGCCCCGCTCCTGAGGAGGGCCTGGAGAGGGTCACCGAATAATTCAGTGTAACTCTTTCCGATGAAGTCCCCGGCTTTTACCCCCAGGATCCTCTCTGCGGCGGCATTGATCCTCGTGACCGTGAGGCCGCGGTCGAGGCTTATGACCCCGCTCGGCACGCTTTGAAGGATATACTCGTTGTATGTTTCGATCACATCCGCCCGGTCTTCGGCTTTCTTGCGGAGGACCTCGAGTTCCCGCTCCTTGTCCTTCAGTCTCGCGACAAGCCCGTGAAAGGTGTCGACCACAAAGCTGACCTCGGTAGTCTTCTCCCGTTCAGGGGCGCTCCCACGCTTCTACATCCCGGCGATGGCGCGGATGAGGAAGATCAGGAAGAAAAGGCCGAAGAAAAAGACGACCGTCAGGAGGGGAAGGGTCTCGTTCATCTCCGTAAATACAGGGCCAGCAGTTCCTGCCCGAAGAAGAGTGACAGAAGCGCGCCGGCCGCGAGGAAGGGACCGAAAGGCACCTTCGTCTTCCTCCCTTTGCCCTTCACGACCATCAGGAAGAGGCCGACGACCGAGCCAATCAGGCTCCCGGCGAAGGTCGTGAGAAGGACCGATTTCCATCCGAGGAAGGCCCCGACCATCGCCATCATCTTTATGTCTCCCCCTCCCATGCCGCCCCTGCTGAGGACCGCGATGAGGTAGAAGAGGATGCCGCCCGAAAGGAGGCCGATCGCCCCGTCTCTGAAACCGAGAAGCGCGTCCCTCGCAAAGGGATCAGGAAGGAAGAGTGAACCTGCGAAGAGTCCGATGGGGATCCCGGGCAGCGTGATCACATCGGGGATTATCTGAAAATCGAGGTCGATAAAGGTGATGACGACCATGGCGGAAGAAAAGGCAAAGAGGAACAGCAGGTGCCATCCGAGGCCATATCGCCAGAGCACCGCCACATAGAGCGCCGCGTTGAGCGCTTCTACAAGGGGATAGCGGAATGATATCCTTGCCTTGCAATATCGGCATTTTCCGCCGAGAAGCAGGAAGCTTATGACGGGGATGTTGTCATAGGGCCTTATGCCGGCGCCGCACGAGGGACACCGGGAGGGAGGACTGACGATCGAGAGGCTCCGCGGAATCCTGTGGATACAGACGTTCAGGAAAGAACCGATCAGGGCGCCGAGAATGAAGACGATGCCACAGGTCACGATCATGTTTCAAGCCTGCTGATTTCGGATGCCTTCTTTCTCAGATCCTCCATCTCGGCGTCGAGGTCCTCGATCTGTTTGAGCGTGCGAAGGACATCGGGATCCCTCAGCACGTTCTTGTCCGGACCGTTTCTCATGCCATAGAGCCTTTCCCCGACCGCGGTCAGCAGCGCCGCTCTCTTTTTTTCCATTTCGGAGGATCGGTACAGGAGTTTCATCAGGGCTATTTCGATCTTCAGTCTGTCGCTGACGAGAGAGGAAAACCATTTCACCCTTTCCACGCCGGAATCAAAATTGTCTTTTACTTTTCTCCACATAGCAAACCTTTCCTCTCAGCCGGTTTTGAAAATCTCGACCTTGCCTGCCCAGAACTTCTCCACGGTCTTTCTCAAGGCCGGATGACCCCTTAGTTCGTGGTCGGCGCTCACCATGTCGAATGCCTCTTTTCGCGCTGCGTCCAGAAGTCTCGCGTGCCTGAGGATGTGTGCATTCCTGAGATCCGGCATGCCCGACTGCTTTGTGCCGAGGAACTCACCGGGGCCTCTGATGTCGAGGTCTTCCTCTGCGATCCTGAACCCGTCGCTGCTCTTCACCATGATATCGAGCCTCCTCTTCGCCTCTTCACCATAAGGTGAGTAGGCGAGAAGAAAGCAGGATGACTGTTCGCCGCCCCGGCCGACCCTTCCCCTGAGCTGGTGGAGCTGGGAGAGGCCGAAGCGCTCCGCGTGAACGATAAGCATCATGGTCGCATTCGGCACGTCGACCCCGACCTCGATGACGGTGGTGCTCACCAGGATGTCGATGCCTCCCTGTGTGAACGCGGCCATAACCGACTCTCTTTCGGCAGTCTTCATCTTACCATGAATGAGGCCTGTCCTGAAATCGGGAAACATTTTCTCGAAGGCCTCCTTCCCTGTGATCGCCGATTTCAGATCCGAGTTCTCCGATTCCTCTATCAGAGGGTAGACGACATACACCTGACGCCCTTTGCGCACTTCCCGGGAGATCGCCTCGTAGATGAGACGCTTCCCGCCGGGGTGAAAGAGGCGTGTTTCTACAGGGATCCTCCCCGGAGGGAGCGTGTCGATCACTGAATAATCGAGATCGCCGTAAAGGGTCATGGCGAGCGTCCTCGGGATAGGGGTGGCGGTCATGACAAGCACATCGGGATTCCGGGCCTTCTTCCGCAATGCGGCCCTCTGCATTACGCCGAAACGGTGCTGCTCGTCGATGACCACGAGTCCGAGGTTGGCGAACTGTATGCCCTCCTGGATCAGGGCATGGGTTCCCACGACGAGGTGTATCTTTCCCGAAGCGATCAGGTCGACGGGCCTCTCCTTCTTTCCCGAGGTAAGGAGGGCGATCCTGAGCCCCAGCTCCTCCACCAGCCGGTGGATGTTGAGATAGTGCTGTTCCGCCAGGATCTCTGTGGGTGCCATGAGCGCCGCCTGAAATCCGCACTCGACCGCGCTCAGCAGCGCCATGAGGGCGACCACGGTTTTGCCGCATCCCACATCTCCCTGCATCAGTCTGTGCATCGGGTGGGGCTGCCGCATGTCGCGGAGTATCTCGTCGAAGACCCTCTCCTGGGCGGCGGTGAGGCTGAAGGCGAGTTTCTTTCTTAGTGCGCCGACGAGCGCGCCGCTGGGCCTGAAGGCGATGCCTGGTGCCCCGAGCTCGCTCCGCTTCATGATCGCGATGCCGATCTGGAGGGTAAAGAGTTCATCGAAAAAGAGTCTCTGGTGGTAACGGGTAAACCCCCTGTTGAGACTTTCGAGATCAATTCCGTGGTCGGGAAAATGGACATTGGCAACGCTTTCCCTAAGGCCGGGAAGGGCATTTCTCAGCAGGATTTCTTCGGGCACGGGGTCTTCGATCTGTTCCAGGCAGGTGTTGACGACCGTGAAGATGATGGACCTCAGAACCCGCGCGCTCAGTCCCGCGGTGGTCGGGTAGACAGGGACGATCCTTGCGGTATGGATCAGATTGTCGGTCTCTTCCTCTGCGAGCTCATATTCAGGCTTGTCGATTTCGAGCCCTGCGCCCCTGTAGTGGTTCTGCCTGACAAGGCCGCTCAGGATAACCTCCTGGCCGACCTTGAAGAGTTTCTTCATATAGGGCTGGTTGAACCATTTGCCTTTCAGCAGGCCCGAGCCGTCGGAGATGATGAGTTCAAATATGGTAAGCCTGCCCCGGGAAGGGCGGACGACTTCCATGGCCACAATCCTGCCGATGGTCGTCTCGGTGCGGTCGCCGCGAAGGTCTGCGATCTTCTTTATTACTCTTCTGTCTTCGTAGCGTGCGGGGAGGTGGAGGAGGGCATCGCCGGCGGTCCTGATATCGAGGCGGGACAGGAGTCTCGCCCGCTGGGGGCCGACTCCTTTCACGTACTGGATCGGGATTTCCCGCGTGTCCCTATCCATCAGAGGCTGACAATGGCTCCTGTGGAGTTCCGGCTACTGCTCCGGCGCCGGTTTTACTGGTTCTTTCTTCCCCGCCTCGTGAACCGTCTTGTCGGTCTCCTCCAGCCGCATCTTCGCGTACTCGGTATCGCTGATAATGTCAATATCCCAGCCGGTGAGTTTCATGGCGAGCTTCACGTTTTGACCCTTCTTCCCGATCGCGAGGGAAAGCTGCTGGTCGTTGACGATCACCATGGCGGTTTTTTCCTCTTCGTTTATTCCTATCTTGTCCACGGTGGCGGGGCTCAGGGCCCGGGAAAGGAGGATCCGCGGATCGTCGGTCCAGGGGATAATGTCTATCCTCTCTCCGCGAAGTTCGCGCACGATGGACTGGACCCTTGTGCCCTTCATGCCCACACAGGCGCCGACAGGGTCTATTGTCTGGTCCTTGGAAAAGACCGCAATTTTTGTCCTCTCACCCGGCTCGCGGACTACATTCTTGATGATGACCAGTCCTTCGGCGATCTCGGGCACCTCCATTTTGAAGAGCTCGACGACGAAATTCGGATTGGTCCTCGACAGATAGATCATCGGGCCCTTGGGAGTCACTCTCACGTCTTCTATATAGACCCGTACGCTGTCGCCCCTCTTCAGGTTCTCTCCCGGAAGGGTATCCTTTTGAGGAAGCACCGCTTCCGTCTTTCCGACGTTGAGAAAATAGAAGCCCTTTTCCTTGCGCGTCACCAGTCCGCCGACGACATGTCCGACCTTGTCCTTGTATTCCTTGTAGATGACGTCGCGCTCAGCCTCGCGGACGCGCTGCAGGATTACCTGCTTGGCGGTCTGGGCCGCGATGCGTCCAAAGTCCTGCAGCTGAAGCGGCATTTCCACTTCCTCGCCCAGCGACTTCCCGGGAAAAATCTTTCCCGCCTCTTCGACGGATATCTCTTCGGTGGCTTCGGCGACCGTTTCGACGATCCTCTTTGTCTCGAACACGGAGATGGCGCAATTCTTCGGGTCGATCCTGAGATTGACATTCAGCCTGCCGCCGTACCGTTTCCTGGCGGCGGACAGCAGCGCAGACTCGAGCGTGCTGAGAAGGATATCCTTCGGAATTCCCTTCTCTCTGCTGATCTGTTCTACGATATAGCAGAGTTCTTTGGTCATGTCACTTTACCTCTATTTCCATCTGAGCTCTTGATATCCTGTCAAAGGGAATCTCGATCTCGACGTCGACATTCTTTTTTCTGCGCAGGGACAGGATGACGGAAGCATCGCGCACTTCCAGGAGCCTGCCCACAAAAAAGCTCTCGTCGTCAATCTTCTCCTTGGTGACGATCCTCAGGACCTTCCCGATCTTCTTCCGGAAATCATCCGGTGACTTCAACGGCCTGTCGATACCCGGTGAAGAGACTTCCATCGTGTACGGTCCTGCAAGCGGGTCTTCAACATCCAGAAGACCCTCCAGCCTGCGGCTGAAGAGTTCGCAGTCGTCGAGGGTGACGCCTCCCTCACGGTCGATGGCGACCCTGAGAATCCCCCGTCTGCCCTGGCCATAAAAATGTGCTTCGACAAGATCAACGCCGAGTTCTTCGGCGACCTGACCCGCGATTTCCCTTATTTTCTGCTCAACGTGTCCAGCCATACATAAAACAAAAGAGTGGCTGAAACCACTCTCTCTTAAAGAAAAACAATATATTTATTATAAGTACTGCGCTGCGAAAAAAGCAATATCAGGGGTGGAAAATCCACCCCTGATATCCAAAGAATGCACTATTTTCCAGGAGCCGGAGCTGGTGCCGGAGCCGGGGCAGGTGCCTCTGCCGGTTTTTCAGGAGCGGGTGCCGGAGCCGGAGCGGGTGCCGGAGCCGGAGCTTCCTTCGGCTTCTCAGGAGCCTGCTGGCAACCAACAGTAAGGGTAAATGCAACCAACAGCATTAATGCAAGTAACAGGGCCAAAATCTTTTTCATCTAAACGTCACCTCCTTCCCTCGAGAGTACTGTATAACCACAGATTTAATACCATATATGTGCGGTAATGTCAAGAAGAATTTGATTTTTCCCGGCAGATTTTTGGGACGCGGTCGATGCGGAAGGGAGGATATGAACTATCGAACCGTCTCCTTTTCCAGGCCGTTTCCGGAGCTGCGACCGGGAGACAACGGGGGTTGACAGACCGGGAGAAATGCATTATAGTCACAGACATGTGTTTTCCCTGTTCCCAAAAGGTAAACCGTGTCCCGAAAAGGTTTGTAAACGACGCGGAGGCGAGCAGGGAAGATGTAGTGGCGAGCCTTGGCGCGAAGAAACACAAATGGTATGGTTTTTGCTTTCTAATTAATTAAGGAAGATGTCCTTAAGGCATCAAATTTTTTCAATGAAAGGGGGTGAAAAGAGAATGAAGGTTCTGACACTTATCGTAACCATAGCGGTTGCAGTGATGTTTGCCGGCACCGCCATGGCGGTGAACCCCGGCAAGACCGTGGAGTATCCTGATGGCGCAATGGGCAAAGTCGTTTTTGACGGCAAGGTCCATGCCGACAAGGGACTGAAGTGCAACGACTGCCATACGAAGATATTCCAGATGAAGAAAGGCTCGGCCAAGATCACGATGGCAGACATGAACGCCGGCAAGTTCTGCGGTGAATGCCACAACGGGACAAAGGCGTTTGCATCAAAGGACGCTGCCAACTGCGCAAAGTGCCACAAGAAATAGGCGGAGAAACGCAGAAACAAAAAGGCCCGAAGATTTCGGGCCTTTTTTGTTTCTGGTGAGGAAACGCCTCAGACGTAAGTGAGCCAGGACTCGTATTCCCTGTTCCTGCCCTTCACGATATCAAAGAATATCGACTGGAGCCTTTTCGTCAGCTCCCCTGGCTTGCCCTTTCCGACCATCCTGCCGTCGACCTCCCGTATCGGGGTCACTTCGGCGGCGGAGCCGGTGAAGAAAGCCTCGTCGGCGATGTAGAGCTCATCACGGGTGAATCTCTCTTCGGAAACCGGGATGCCTTCCTTTCTCGCGATCTCTATGATGCTGTCTCTGGTGATGCCTTCCAGTATGGAGGTGAGGGGCGTTGTCATGAGCCCGCCGTTTCTTGCCATGAAGATATTTTCACCGCTCCCCTCCGAGACATATCCTTCCGTATCGAGGAGGAGCGCCTCGTCGTATCCCGAGGTGATCGCTTCCTTTTTCGCGAGTTGGGAATTGACATAGTAGCCGCAGACCTTGCCCCTTGTCATGTTCGCATTCACATGGTTGCGGATGAAGGAAGAGACCTTGATCCGTATTCCCTTGGTGATCCCTTCTTCTCCGAGGTACGTCCCCCAGGGCCATGCGGCGATCGAGACCCGCACAGGATTGTTCTTCGGGTAGAGGCCCATGGCGCCGTAGCCGATGTACACAAGGGGCCGAATATAGCATTCCTTGACCGCGTTCACCCTGACCGTTTCGATAATCGCCTTTTCTATTTCTTCGCGTGAGAAAGGGACATCGAGGAGAAAAATATGCGCAGAGCTGAAGAGGCGGTCCACATGTTCCTTCAGTCTGAAGATCGCGGGACCTTTCCGCGTCTCGTAGCATCGGATGCCCTCGAAGACTGCGAGCCCGTAATGCAACGAATGAGTGAGGATATGGACCTGTGCCTTGTCCCAGTCGGTAAACTCACCGTCCATCCAGATCTTTTCCGTTTTCTGAATCATGACACTCTGTTATAACAGTAGTGAGTTTTCTCTGTCAACTGAATTGGTAAGAGAAGTTCCCCCATTTTTTTCTCAAGCACTGGAGGAGAACAAC
>DATJWU010000012.1:0-4840 GCA_035501055.1 Thermodesulfovibrionales bacterium | reverse complement strand
TTTGGGGCAGTTCACCATATTCCTCGAGGGGAGGGAAGGGTAAGTCGGCCTTGATGTAGAGCTCATCGGCGCCGTAGACGATCGAATCGCCGTGCCTTTTTCTGAAGCGCTTCTGGAAAGACTCGATGATCCCGAGCGCGGTCAGCGCATCATCCTTCTCAACCGGCCTCAGTTTCGGAGCGGACTTCCTGTGGGTGGTGAGGCCCACGGGCACCACCGCCACGGAAGCGACATAGGGATAGAACTTGTAAAGATCCCTGATCGTCTGCTGCAGGTTCCCGCCGTCGTTATAGCCGGGACAGAGGACGATCTGACAATGCATGCGTATCTTGTGTTCCTTGAAGAAGGTGATTTCCTTGAGCACGTCGGGGGCCTTTGGCGCCCCGAGCAGCGCATTGCGGACCGCCCCGTCGGTAGAATGGATAGAGAGGTAGAGGGGACTCAGCCGCTGTTCCACAATCCTCTTCTTTTCCTGGGGCGTGAGGTTGGTAAGCGTGATATAGTTCCCGTAAAGAAAGGACATCCGGTAATCTTCATCTTTGATGTAGAGGGTTTTTCTCAGCCCCTTCGGGAGCTGGCTGACAAAACAGAAGAGGCACTTGTTCCTGCAGACACGCACCTTAAAGGGCTTCATCTCGATCCCGGCGTTCGCGCCTTCTTTCAGAGAGAGCCTCATCGACAGCTTCCTGTCTTTTCTCCTCACGACGGCATCGAGTTCCCCCTCATTGCCGTAAAAGAGGACATCGATCACGTCGTTCACCGGATGGCCGTTTATCGACAGGATGATGTCTCCTGCGGCAATTCCGGCGACTTCGGCCGGGCTGCCGGGTCTTACCGCTTCTACCTCTGCTCCCTGGTTTTTATGCACCTGACTGCCTGAGCCCCCTGTAGATATAATGCAGGCCCGAGAGGATCGTAAAGAACGAGACAAGGGCGATCAGATAGGCGCGAATGTCCGGGATAGAGGGCATGTTGAGAGTCACGAGCACATAGCCTATCAGGACGAGCTGGAGGGCGATCGCCGCTTTTCCGGCGGGCGTGGTGTCGATCTTTGAGGTATGGGTGACAATATAAATCACGAGCCATCCGGTGACCACAATGAGGTCTCTGCTGATGATCACGATGGTGAGCCACTTCGGGACCAGTCCGTAGATCGAAAAGAGGATAAAGGATGTCACGAGGAGAAACTTGTCTGCGAGCGGGTCGAGAAAGGTGCCGAGGGCGGTCTTCTGATTCCTCACGCGTGCGATAAAACCGTCGAAGGTATCGGTGAGGGCGGCCACGGCAAAAAGGAAGAGCGCATAGTCATAGCGACGGTAGATCACCGATGTCACGAAGAGCGGGATGAGCACAATCCTTGCGAGGGTAAGGGTGTTCGGTATATTCAGCGCGTCCAGGACGGTTCCTCCTAAGGAATATTAAAAGGGATTGTGGTGAACTCCAGCCTGAGCCCGATCTTCCGGTGAAGGGTCCTGTCCGCCCTTCCGGATTCGGCATAGCCGAGGAGCGCCCGCGCATGGCAGGCCTCGATCATGAACTCATGGGCCTCTGAGACAGCAAGGGCCTTCCCGAACTCTGCGAGAGCTCTCTTCACGTCGCCCTTCAGAAAAAGCAGTTGGCCGCCCGCAAGCCCGCAATAGATAATCCCCCTGATGTCTTTTGTTTCTTTGAAACGCGACGCAGCCTCCCCGAAACACTTCTTTGCCCGCGCGAGTCTCCCTTCCATGAGGTGAGTCATTCCCATGCTCCAGAGTGTGTAGGAATAGCTTACGATATCGCCGATCTTCCTGTAGACGCGTTCCGCTTTCCTGAGGTGCTGCAGCGCCCCGGAAAAGTCGCCTTTCATCCGGAGTGCGTTGCCGATCCCGCAGTGCGAATAGGCGACGCCGAAACGGTCGTGAAGCGCTCCCAGCAGGCTGTTGGCCCTGGTATAGTACCTGAGGGAGTCTCCCCAGAGTCCAGCCATTCTTGAAACACCACCGAGGCCGCAGAGACAGTATCCGACGGCGGTCTTGTGTTCACTGCCCAGGGACTCGAAAAGCCCTTTCGCCTTCTTAAAGGCGTCTATAGCCTTCGCGGCTGCTCCTCCTACCCTCAGCGCGCCGCCTTGTGCCCACTGGAGGAAGGCAAGACCCTCCCTGTCACCCTTTTCATCATAGACCCTTGCCGCCGCGGTAAACAATTTCAATGCCCCTTTCCAGTCCCCAAGAGCCCTGAGAGAGAGGCCGAGGCCGGCCATCGCATCTGCACGAAGGGCCTTTTGCCTCGTCACCTTGCTCAGTGCTATGGCGTCGTGATAGCGCTGCGCTGCCGCGTCAAAATCTCCGGTCATCCTGTGGGTATCACCGAGAGAGAGGAGGCAGGAGAGCGCGCCGTGGCTGTCGCCCTGGGCGGCATAACGCTTGAGTGCTTTTTTGTAGAGAGAGAGGGCCTCGCGATAGCGACAGGTCCGGCGAAACTCTTCAGCCTTCAGAAAGAACTCATCTGCCATCGAGACGCTCCCTGAGCTTCGCCATAAGGGCAGCGTAATCACCGGCATGGAAGAAAGCGGACCCCATCACGAGAATGTCAGCGCCCGCATCCGCCACCTCTCTGGCGTTTTCGAGTTTCACGCCCCCGTCCACCTCGATCAGTGCCGGTGAGGCGCTTTCGGAAAGAAGCTTCTTTACGGTCCTCACCTTGTCGAGGGCACGCGGTATGAAACTCTGTCCGCCGAAGCCCGGATTCACAGACATGATGAGGATCAGGTCGACATCGGCGAGAATGTTCTCCAGATCCACGACAGGGGTGGCGGGATTCAGGGAAACTCCCGCCTTTGCGCCGTGTTCCGTAATCCAGTGGACAGTCCTGTGGAGATGCACCGACGCCTCTGCGTGAACGGTCAGGTAATCCGCCCCTGCATTGATAAAATCCTGAAGGTAGCGGTCAGGTTCTTCTATCATGAGATGGACATCGAGGGGCAGATCCGTGTTCTTTCTGACCGCTTCGACGATAAAGGGGCCGATCGTCATGTTCGGGACAAAGTGGCCGTCCATGACGTCAAGGTGAAGCATGTCCGCTCCGGCAGCCCGGGCAGCACGGACTTCCTCGCCGAGGCGCATAAAGTCCGCGGAAAGTATTGAAGGGGCTATCTTAGTCATGCAGGGACGGTTCTCCTTCCATTTGAAGATGAATGGGTTCGCCTGACCGTATCAGTGCGCCGGGCTTGGGTTTCTGGCTTTTGACTCTCTCCCCCTGACCGGTGAACTCCGCAACGAGGCCGAGCTTCCCGGCGAGAGTTGTCGCGTCCTCTCTGCCCTTACCAGAAAAATCCGGACAATAATAAATTATATCATAAGGGCCGGCGCTCACCACAAGGACAAGCGGATCTTTTATCGGCTCGTCCGGGTCGGGACGCTGGGAGATAATGCGGTCCTTCTCTGCCGTGGAGGAGTGCACACGGATGATCTTTCCTGTGTGCAGGCCGTTTTTCGCAATCATCGACTCGGCGTCATTCAGCGTCTGGCCCGTGAGGTCAGGCACGGACTGGACCTTCGGCCCTTTGCTCAGAAAGACTCTTATTCCGCGCTGCTCCTTGACTTTGTTTCCCGCGGGGATGTCCTGGCGCACAATCCTGCTCGTCGGAACAGTGGGGTCGTACTCCTCGCCTTCGACCTTCAGGTAGAGTCCCTCCCTGCTGATGAGTTCATTCGCTTCGACGACGCTCTTTCCCTTCAGGTCGGGAACCTCAACAGTCCTGCTGAAGCTCATGAGCTTAAAGGTGAGATAGCCCGACAGGAGGCCCATGATGAGGAAGCCGAAGACATAGAGGGGAATGGTGACTATTTTTTTCAGGCCTTCTTGCACAGTCTCGCTCCAAAGAACCCATCCATATCGTCCCTGTGCGGATAGGTGCGGAAAAATCCATCGTTCATAAACTCCTCAAGAAAGGGGACCTCCGGGCGTGCCACGGAAAACTCCGGGGAAACCTTCAGAAACTCCCGTATCACTTCCTCTCCTTCTTCAGGCTCGGTAGAGCATACAGAGTACACCATTGTGCCCCCCGATTTCAACAGCTTCGAAACCGAACGGAGGAGTTCCGCCTGTCGTGCGCCGAAGTGTCCGAGTTGCCCGCCAGTATGCCGGTACTTTACGTCGGGGTTCCTCCTGATGACGCCGAGGGACGAGCAGGGCGCATCCAGGAGGATCCTGTCAAAAAGACATCTCTCCGGGTTTTCGAGACAGAGGGGTGTCGCCTCCAGGTTTCTCGCGTCGGCGTTGACGACCTTTACGCTGGTGATGCCGAGCCTCGACAGGTTTTCTTCGATCTGGTGCAGTCTGCTCTTTTCGTACTCCACGGCAACAATCTCCCCGGTGTCGTGCGTGAGCTGGGCAAGATGGGTGGCCTTTCCGCCGGGGGCTGCGCAGGCATCGAGGATTCTTTCTCCCGGCTGCGGCCCGAGGAGGTAGGAGATAAGCTGGGAGGCCTCATCCTGCGCGATGAACGCCGAGGAAAAGGGAAGATCCCTGAAGGTGCGAAACTCCATTAACCGCAGGCCGTCGGGTGAATGACGGGTCGGTTCGGCTTCAATCCCCTCTTCAGAGAGACGGCGGAGCAAGTCTTCCCGCCGGGAGTTGAGGGTATTCACCCTGAGCGTAAGAAGGGGGATGCGGTTATTCGCCTCGGCGAGCTCCCCCGCCTCTTCAACCCCAAAGCGTCCGACCCATCTGCGGACGAGCCACTGGGGATGAGAGGCAAGCAGGGCGATGCGGTCCGGCGTCGGTTCTGTCTTCATCCTCGCAAGCCTCGCGCGGATGTCCCCGATATTCCGGAGGAGGCTGCGCAAAACACCGTTCACCA
>DATJWU010000011.1:0-7544 GCA_035501055.1 Thermodesulfovibrionales bacterium | reverse complement strand
CTTTCCTGACCGTGACTCCCTGCAGCTGAGCGCCGCCGGGAAGCTGTGCCAGGGAGCTGTTCACAAGGTTTTGCACCAGCGCTGTCGACGTATTCAGGTCTGTCCCGATGTCGAAAGTGATTGTAAGGGCATAGGACCCGTCGCTGCCGCTGGTGGAAGACATATAGATGGCCCCTTCCACACCATTCACGGCTTGTTCAATCGGTGTCGCGATAGTGTTCGCCACCACTTCGGCGCTTGCTCCCGGATAGCGGGTGGTCACCTGGATGGTCGGAGGAACGATCTGGGGCCACTGGGCCACCGGCAAGCGGTTGAGGAAGATGATCCCGACAAGCATGGTGATTATCGCGATCACATTCGCAAAAATCGGCCGCTCTATAAAGAATTTGGAGATCATCGCTTCCCTTCGACAGGCGGACTTTCCGGCTGGGGGGTGACCGGACTTCCCGGGCGGGCTTTCAATAAAGCGCTGACGACGATCCTCTCGTTGCCCGCGAGCCCTTCTTCGATGACGCGCAGGCTCCCCTCAAGGGGACCGGTCTTGACGGCGCGCCGCTCGACAACATTCTGTGGGTTGACAATGAGCACGTACGAGCCTTGCTGGTCGCCGCCGACTGCCGTGGCGGGCACGAGCATCACCGTCCTGCTTTTTGTGGGTACACGCACCCTGGCATATAAACCGGGCATGATTTTCCCGGCCGGATTCGGGAGGACGCCCCGCATCGTAAGCGTACCGGTAGTGTTAGAGACGCTGATTGCCGTAAAATCGATCTGCCCCTCGTGGGGATAGCCTTCTTCACCAACCAGCCCAACGGCAAAGGGCCATTTCGAGGCGACTCCCGGTATGCCCTGTGAACTTTGCAGGAGGCGGACGAGGTCCGTGTCGCTGACAGTGAAATAGACGTAGATCGGGTCTATCTGACTCATTTGAGCGATGTTGGTGTTCGCCGCTGATGAACCTACGAGGTTGCCGGGATCCTGAAGTCTTCGATCGATCCTGCCGTCCAGAGGGGCAGTGACACGTGTGTATCCCAGATTGAGCCTGGCCAATTCCTCGTTCGCGAGTGCGGTCTTCAGGTTGGCTTCGGCTGAATCGCGTTGGAATCGCCAGTTGTCTACATCAGATTGTGCTGCAGCCTTTTCAGGCAAAAGATCCGAGTAGCGTGCAAATTGATTCTGTGCATATTGGAGCTGGGCCTTTTGCGCTGACACCTGCCCCTCGGCCTGATGCAGATTGTCTATGTAGGTGTCTTCCTGAATGAGGAAAAGCAGCTGTCCTTTCTTCACCATTTGCCCATCCTGAAAGAACACTTTGTCCAGATAGCCTGCGACTCTTGCCACCAGCTGTACTGTGTTGACCGCCTGCGTATTGCCTGTCAGTTCGAGAGAGTAGGTCACGTTACGCTTCAGAGGCTGCGTGACAGACACTTTTGGGGGAGGCGGCGGAGTCTGGGGCTGTTTCCCTTTGCAGCCGGCAAAACAAAAAAGACAAAAAAGACAAGTCGCAACGGCTGCGACGTACACCATGGGCTTTCTCTTCTCGCTATTCATGAAATGTCGCCTCCAAATTCCCCGCCATAGGTATTACCATTCGGGAGGCCGGATCAAGGATTCGGGACTCCTCCCGGCAGGCGGATTATAAGACGCCGGGGCAAGCAGGCTACCCCAGTTGGTACGTCTTTCCATCTCCTCCCTTGTCCTCTCCGGCACGAGATCTTTTCCTTCCCGGATTTCCCACCCACCGCCAAGGGCCCTATAGACCCCCACCAAACTCGTTGAGATGTTGCCGAACGTGGTGGCCAGATTGTCCTGTTCATTCAAAAGAGACTGCTGGGCCAGAAGCACCGCAGTAAAATCCTTCACGCCTGCCCGGTATTGCTTTACCGCGATATCGAGTGCGCTCTTTGCAGCCCCGACACTCTTCGCGAGGTACTCTGTCCGTTCCTGTGCCCTCAGAAATGCAGCCAGATTGTCTTCGACATCCTTCTGGGCGGAGAGGACGGTATTTTGATACGCAATGAGCAGTTCCTGTAACCTGGCGTCCTGAACGCGGACGTTGTTCGTGATCTGGCCATAATTGAGGATGCTCCACTGAAATGTCGGGCCGGCCACGATAGAACGGCTGGGCCACTTAAACAAATCGCTGAGATGGGAAGTTCCCGTGGTGGTCGAGAGAAAGCCGAAGCTTCCTGTGAGTGAGAAAGCAGGGTAGAGATCGGCCTTTGCAACCCCTATCTGGGCGCTTTGGGCTGCCGCCTGGTATTCTGCGCTTCGGATATCGGGCCTGCGACGGAGCAGGTCGGCGGGTATTCCGACTACAACCTGAGATGAAGCAAGGGGGATCTCCGAAGAGCCCTTCAGATAGTCCGAGAGGTCGCTCGGTGCCAAGCCGAGCAGGACACTCAGGGCATGCTCCGTCTGGCGGAGTTGCGCTTCGAGAGAGGGAATAGCGGCGAGCGTGCTGTTGAGCACTGTCCTGGCTTGTTCTACGTCCAGTTCCGTTGCGGCGCCATACTTGAACCGCGCCTCGGCAATCTTCAGATTCTCATTTTGGGTTTCCGCATTTTGCCGGGCAATATCTATGCGTCTTTCAAGCGTCCTGATTGTGATATAGGAATTTGCGACGTCCGCCGTGAGACTCACAAGGGCATTATCGTAATCGGCAACCGTGGCGAGCCAGCCGGCGTCGGCTGATTCAATGCCACGTCTGAACTTTCCCCAGAAGTCGAGCTCCCAACTTGCATTTAGGCCGACCTCAGACTGCCAATACTGGAACTTTTGAGCCTGGACGGCCAGGATACCGTGCTCACTTATGCGGTTGTATTGCAGCGAACCGGAGGCCTGCTGGGTCTGCGGGTAGATCTCCCCGATTGCGATGCCGAGCAGCGCCCGGGCTTCCAGCACGCGGACGCCCGCAATTCTGAGGGAGAGGTTGTCGCGGTATGCCTTGTCCATAAGACGGTCCAGGACCGGATCATTGAATGTCTGCCACCAATTGCGGTAGTCCGCTGCCTCGCTCTTTACGCGATTATCTCCGGCGTCCATCCAGTTCTGCGAAACCGCAACTTCCGGCCGCTGAAAGTCAGGGCCGGCCATGCAGCCTGCTGTCATTAAACCCAGGACTGAGGAAATGACATAAAGGAATGGTTTGAGATAAACCGGTCTCTCTGTCATTACGTTCACCGCATGATTCGATTTGTGCCTCTTACGCAGACCCTGTCGGAAATGCCTCCCAACAGATACAGGATACAAAACCTGTACGACAAGTCAACCCCTGATGTTTACGCGCTTACCAGACGGGATTGGCGGTGTGGCAGGCAGCCCTGTGCGGTTCGCGTGTGCCTTTTCCCATGATACGGATACCGTCTTCCAGAGAAAAGGGGACAACGTGCTTCTTAAACGCTTTGTTTTGGCTGTGCACATCGTGCCTGCGCATCTCGCGGGACCGTTATTGCAAATCCGCTATAAGTATGATATCCATGTAACTATGAAGGACACCCCTCAGGCGAATGTCTCCGAAGCCCCGCTGAAGGCCATGGAAAAAAAAGTGGAACGCCTCAAGTCACTTATGGAGATGTCTGCCATCTTATCATCAACGCTCGATATCGACGACCTTATATCTCTTGTCATGGAAAAAGTGAAGAGTCAACTCGATGCCGAGGCATGTTCGATCCTGTTTTATAACAGGGAAACAGACAGACTTGAGTTCAAGGGTGCGCTTTGTGAAGAGGGGAAGACCTCTGAAATCCTTCGGCAAAAAGGAACCCTCGAGATAGGCCGGGGCATTGCGGGCTCGGTTGCCGAGACGCTTCAACCCCTGTTCCTGGACGACGTGCGGACCGATAGCAGGTTTCATGAGGAAGCGGACAGGTTTTCGGGGGTTCCGGCAACGAGCCTCATCGCATTGCCCCTTGTCGGCAGAAGCGGTCTCATCGGAGTCGCGGAGATCTTCAATCCGAGGAACAGGGATTACGACCCGGAGATAGTTCAGCTTCTCGCCAGGCAATTTGCGATTGCCATTGAGAATTCGCTTTTTTATAAGGAGTCTCTCGAGAGAGAACGGCTCAGACAGGAGCTTGATATCGCATCCTCACTGCAAAAGAGCTTTCTCCCCGAGACAGCTGCGTTTAGAAAAGGCTCTCTCTCGGTCACTGCGGCGAATAAATCGGCTGAAAAAGTCGGCGGCGACCTGTATGATTTCCTGGAGCAAGGTGAGGACAGAGTAGGGGTACTCATAGGAGATGTCTCCGGGAAGGGCATATCGGCAGCCCTTTATATGGCAAGATTCAGCAGCGATTTCAGACACGTCGCGCATCGTGCGGATTCTCCTTCCCATGCGCTTGAACGTCTCAACCTTTCTCTCCTGAAGTCACCGAGGGGGATGTTCCTCACCTGTATCTATCTCTCGGTGGATATCGCTACGGGGAGCGTGCATCTCTCGGTGGCCGGGCATCCGCCTTTCTTATGGCTATCGGAAGAGCAGGTGAAGGTGATGTCTGTTGAGGCCGGTCCACCCCTCGGAATTATTCCTGCGGAATACCGTACCACGACGATATTGCTTGAAGAGGGAGACAGGCTGCTGCTTCTCACGGATGGAGTCTTCGAAGCAAAGAACAGGGTCGGGCAGAGGCTCGGCTTCGAGAACCTGGTCAGCTTTGTAAATACACACCGGAAGGAAAAAGAGCTCCTGAAAGTCATTATGGAGCACATTGACGATTTTTCAGAAGGGGCCGAAAGGGCCGACGACGTGACGATGGTGGAACTCAGATGGAAGTGAAAACAGATGAAGGATGAAGTAGTGATCACGGTCCCTTCTCATCCGAAGTATCTCTCTTTAGTGAGGGCAGTGACGGTCATGATGGGGGCCCAGAACAAGATCGACGACACCGTGATCAGGCAAATGGAACATGCGGTCGATGAGGCATGCTCAAATGTCATAAAGCACGCGTATGCGGGAGACCAGAACAAACAGATCGGGGTAACGCTCAGGATCTCTCCGGAGGCGTTTGAAGTGATTATCGAAGACAGCGGACTCAAGGCGGACGTTGCCTCCCTCAAGGGCAGAGGTCTTGACGAGATAAAGCCGGGAGGGCTTGGTGTCCATTTGATCAAGAGGGCGTGCGACGTAGTCGAGTTTGACGAAAAGAAGGAAAAGGGTAACAGGCTCAGGCTGGTTAAGTATCTGAAGGTGAAACATGGAGATAAAGATCACGGACCATGAGGGCGTGAAGATCATTTCGCTTTCCGGGGACATCGACATGTATACATCCCCTGAGGTGAGAAAGCCGTTGCTGCGTCTGATTGATCAGAGGGTCCCTGTGATCATGATCGATTTAACGGACGTCGCGTACATCGACAGTTCGGGGATCGCAACCTTTGTGGAAGGGCTCAAGGGGATGATGTCGTACCGCGGACGGCTGAAATTTTTCGGCATACCCGAGCGGGTGAAGGAGATATTCAATTTCTCAAAATTGGACAGGGTATTCGATATGTACGGGAGCATGGAAGATGCCCTCAAGAGCTGAGAGCCTCTTCGGTCTCATCGGCAGAAGGGCGAAGCCCTTCCGGAAAGATGTCCACGACATCTCGAAACTTATCAACGATGCTTTTTACTGGACGTTCATTTCCCCCCTGAAAGGGAAACCCATACGCTTCAGGGCGAGTATCGCGGAGATGGTCAAAGCGGGATATGACGCCGTGCCGATAGTGGCCGTGATCTCTCTCTTTGTCGGGATAATCCTCGCTCTTCAGGCCGCATATCAGCTCAAGAGAGTCGGGGCATTGATCTACGTGGCGAACCTTGTGGGCGTTTCGATAACCCGCGAGCTCGGCCCGATACTCACCGCGATCATCGTCGCGGGAAGGAGCGGTTCGGCTTTTGCTGCTGAGATCGGGTCGATGAAGGTGGAAGAAGAGGTGGATGCCCTCGTCACCATGGGGATAAATCCGGTGAGGTATCTCGTCGTGCCGAAGCTGGCCGCGATGATGGTCATGGTCCCCGTGCTGACTGTCTTCTCTGACTGTCTTGGAATCGCCGGCGGTTTTCTTCTTTCCGTGACTGCCCTCGATATTCATCCTTACTCCTATTTTCAGCAGACCGTGAACTCGCTGCTGGTGAAAGATGTGCTCACGGGACTCATAAAGGCATGGGCCTTCGGCATCGTGATAACGATCACAGGCACCCACGAGGGATTCAAGGTGCAGGGGGGTGCGGAAGAAGTCGGAAGGAGGACGACCGCAGCGGTGGTGGATTCGATCTTCCTGGTCATTATCTTTGATCTCTTCTTTACCGCCCTTTTCTACTATTTCACATAAGAGCACCGAATCAAAGTCCGTGACGAGCGATTGTGCAGTACCGAGTTTGACAGGCATGAGGCCGGAAAAGGAATGGAGACCTCGATAGAAGTCATAGGGCTGGAGTCTTACTATGGAGACAGGGAGGTTCTCAGGGACATTACCGTTGCGATGCCGAAGGGGAGGATAACGACAATTGTGGGCAAAAGCGGCTCAGGGAAAAGCACACTCCTGAAACATCTCATAGGGCTTTTAAAACCGACGAAGGGGAAGATTCTCATCAGCGGAAAAGATATCGCGGTTTTGACAGAAGAAGAGTTGGTCGAGGTAAGAAAGAAGATTGGGGTATTGTTCCAGGGAGCTGCATTGCTCAACTCACTGAGCCTTTCCGACAACATCGCCCTGCCGCTGAGGGAGCATACCCGGTTGAACGAATCGACCATCCATATCATGGTCCACATGAAACTTGACCTCGTCGGACTTTCGGGCTTTGAGAATTTTTACCCCTCGCAGCTTTCGGGCGGCATGAGAAAACGCGCGGGACTCGCGAGGGCACTGGCCCTCGACCCCGAATTCCTCTTTTTTGACGAGCCCTCATCCGGACTCGACCCTGTCACTGCCGCAGGACTCGACATGCTGATACTGAAACTCAGAGATGTGTTCAAAATTACTATCGTCGTGGTGACTCATGAGCTGCCCAGCCTCTTCATGATCTCGGATCATGTCGTCATGCTCGACAGCGGAGAGGCGATTTTTTCCGGAACACTCGACGAATTGAAAAAGGCCGGCGACACGAGGATACGGATGTTTCTCGACAGACAACCCGAAGAGGAGTCGTATTCAGCCGACGACTATTTGAAGGTAATCGCGGGAGAGTGATATGCAGGGGAGCGCAGGATATTTGAAAGATGAGATAAAAGCGGGCGTCATAATAGTCTCATCACTCGTGATCCTGAGCGTTTTTGTAATCCTGATAGGGGGCAGCAGCTTTTTTGAGAAGTCCGACATATATTACACAAAGGTCATGAATGCGGCCGGCCTCGAGAAGGGAGCAGAGGTCAAGCTTGGTGGGGTAAGAGTGGGAAGGGTCTCTGAGATCAGGGAACCGGAGGGACCAGGGAAACCGGTGACGGTAGAGATGGCAATGAAGAAAGGCACCGCCCTCTATAAAGGGACCAAGGCCCTTATCACGCAGATCGGGTTTGTCGGTGACACCTATCTCCTTCTGACCATTGATCACACGACCGCCG
>DATJWU010000010.1:0-3715 GCA_035501055.1 Thermodesulfovibrionales bacterium | reverse complement strand
CTTTTCGACGAGCCCTTCGCAGGCATCGATCCCATTGCGATAATAGAGCTGAAGAAGATGCTCCGTTACCTCAAGGAAAAGGGGCTTGGAATCCTGGTCACCGACCACAATGTGAGAGATACGCTCTCCATCACCGACAGGGCTTACATAATCAGCAGCGGCGGCATCCTCGATGAAGGAGCCCCGGACAAGCTCATTGCGAACCCCAGAGTAAAAGAGACTTACCTAGGAAAGGAATTCCGCCTCTGATGGCACTCGAAACCAGACTTGATCTGAGGCTTTCCCAGAAGCTCGTGCTTACGCCCCAGCTGCAGCTGGCGATAAAGCTGCTCCAGATGCCCCAGCTTGAGCTCTCTGAAGCCCTTTCGCAGGAGCTGACGGAAAACCCATTCCTCGAGGAAATCGGGGAAGAAAAGGAAGACCTTACGAGGGAAGAGATCGACAATATCGAGCCGAGCATCACCTCGGATGATACAGAGGCGCCTCTCGAAAAGCTGATATCTGCCGGCGTGGGGGTGGAAGAGTACTTTGACGAGCGGGGAAGCGACGGCAGGGATCTCGGGTACTTTACCCCCGGGACCGTTGAGCAGCCTTCCTTCGAACAGTTTATTGCAAAGGAACCGGACTTGGTTGACCACCTGACGTGGCAGCTGAGGCTTTCCGACGTACCCGCGAGCATTATCGAGATCGGAGAGATGATTATCGGCAATATCGACGAGAACGGTTATCTCCGCGCCTCCGACGAAGAAATTGCCGAGGCGGTGAAGGCGGATGTCGAACAGGTCCGCTGCGCCGTACGGATCGTTCAGGAGTTCGATCCGCCCGGCATCGCCGCACGGAATCTCCAGGAATGCCTTCTCCTGCAGCTCAGGGCGATGAACCTTTCCGGCAGTCTGGTGGAACAGATCGTCCTGAATAACATGGCGGATGTCGAGAAGAAACGATACCCCCAGATAGCCAGGCAGTACGACTCTCCCATGGAAGATGTCATGGCTGCCATAGGCATTATAGAGGGACTTGAACCGAAGCCGGCGAGGAACTTTTCGACGTCGGCCACCACCTACGTGGTACCCGACGTCTATATCGTCAAGACCGAGGACGGCTATCAGATCCTGCTCAATGACGACGGATTGCCGAGGCTCAGACTGAGCAATCAGTACCGGAAACTCCTCATGTCGAAGAAATCTCTCTCAAAGGAAGAGAAACAGTTTGTGGAAGACAAGCTCCGTTCAGCCGTCTGGCTCCTGAAGAGTCTCGATCAGAGGAATAGAACCATATACAGAGTAACGGACTGCATCCTCACTTTTCAAAGGGATTTCTTCGACAGGGACGTGTCTCATTTGAAGCCGTTGAACCTCAAAGACATCGCCCTGACCCTCGGCATGCATGAGAGTACCATCAGCAGGGTGACGTCGAACAAATACCTCTCGTGCCACCATGGCCTGTTCAGCTTCAGGTTCTTCTTCAGCAGCGCACTCCAGAGCAGCACTGGCGCGATATCCTCGACCTCGGTCAAGGATGTTATCAGGAAGCTCATTGTGGAAGAAGACACCCAGAAACCTCTCAGCGACCAGAGGATTGTTGAACTTTTGAAAACAAAGGATATACTTATAGCAAGGAGGACCGTCGCCAAATACAGAGAGGAACTCAAGATCCCGCCGCAGGGACAACGCAAGAAAATGACCTTTACCGTTTGACGAGGAAGCATTTTCGTATCCGACATACTGACATCCTGATTGAAGAGGAGGACATCATGAATATTATTGTGAACGGCAGACACCTTGAAGTTACCCCGGCCCTGAAGAGTTATGCTGAAGAAAAAATGGGTAAATTCGACCGCTACCTTTCGAACATTACGGAAGCCACTGTGACCCTTACGGTCGAAAAATACAGGCATAAAACAGAGGTGCTCCTGAAAGCCAACGGGGTGATGATCCAGGCCGAGGGCATCACCGGCGACATCTACTCTTCCATCGACGAGGTCGTTGAAAAGCTTGAAAAGCAGGTCAAAAAGTATAAGGAGAAACTCGTTTCCCACAGAAAAGGGGAAGACAAGTCTGCCGCAGCCGCCGAGGCCGCGACCGAAGCGATCCAGGAGACCGGGAGAATCATCAAAAGAAAACGCTTCGACATGAAACCGATGAGTCCGGACGAAGCGGCCCTGCAGATGGAACTCCTCGCCAAAGACTTTTATATTTTTGCGAACAGCTCCAGCGGCGAGATCAATGTAATCTACCGCAGGAACGATGGAAACTACGGCCTCATCGAGCCGGTGAAATAAAACCATTTCCGGCAAGAGGCGATGGGCAAAAAGGAATATGCGCAGAGTTCCTTCCTATGGCCCGTAGCCCATTGCCTGTAGCCTTTTCTTAAAGAAAGTGAAACCGACGATTGTGATCATCACAGGTCTTGCCGGCTCGGGCAAGACCGTGGCGCTCCGCGCTCTTGAGGACGGGGGTTTTTATTGCGTAGACAACCTCCCTGTCACCCTGATGGCGCCTTTCGTTTCCGCGATCTCGTCGAACAAATACCGTCAGAAGGTGGTGGTGGGCGTAGATATCAGGGAGCGGGAATTTCTGCCGGCCCTCGATCCCATTCTTCACCACCTGAGGAATGCATGCCACCTTGAAGTCATCTTCCTCGAGGCCGAGAAGGACGTGCTGATCAGGCGCTTCAAGGAGACGAGAAGGCCCCATCCCCTCGCCGCGAAAGATGTCGGTCTTGAAAAGGCCCTGGAGATGGAGGCCGCCATGCTCCTGCCCCTCAGGAAAGAGGCGACGAGGATCATCGATACCTCTTCCTTCACCCCCCACCAGCTCCGTCAGCTCTTCGTGTCACTCTGCCGGGCACCCTCAGAGCAGGCTGCGATGTCACTCACCCTCATATCCTTCGGGTTTAAGTTCGGGATGCCCCAGAACGTCGACATGCTCTTTGATGTGAGGTTTCTCCCCAATCCCTATTTTGTCCCTGAATTGAGGGAGATGAAGGGCACCGACAGGGCGGTACGGGACTTCGTGCTTACCAATTCAGTCACGGGTGAATTCATCGAAAAGACCGCGGGACTGCTGAATTTCCTTATCCCCCGCTTTATTGCCGAAGGAAAGGCTTACCTCACGGTCGGCTTCGGCTGTACGGGCGGAAGGCACCGCTCCCCTGCGATCGTCGAAACCATGGCCGGCCTTCTCAGGGATAATCACGTCGAGATCACCGTGGTCCACCGGGACCTGCAGTAGCGGCTCTTTTACTCAGGAAGCACTTAGGGTATTCCCGGCCTTGCATTGAACCGGATTTCTCGGGAACAAGACAGGAGATTTATCCCGGACCAGTAGTCCTGAGATGCCCGACAGGTTAAGCTGTGGTGAGAAGATCAGCGCGGCAGCTGCGATACCAATGAATGTTCCACGGGTCCAAGCACCGTAAGGGCCATCGCGTTCCTCTGAATCATCCTTTCTGCAAGCGCCCTCACCTCTTCGAGCTTGACGGCATCGATTTCACGGATGATTTCGCTGGGAGAATAGTATCTGCCGAAGTATATCTCCTGCCGTGCGATGTTCTGCATCCTGCCGTTGGTAGACTCAAGGCCGAGAATGAGATTTCCTTTCATCTGATCCTTTGCCCTCTGGAGGTCGGTCCCGGTAATCGAATCCTTCAGACCGGTCATTTCTTTCATGATAAGGTCAATGACCTCAAGAACCCTTTTCTTTGCCGTTCCCGC
>DATJWU010000009.1:0-4204 GCA_035501055.1 Thermodesulfovibrionales bacterium | reverse complement strand
CCTTTTGTCGCAGATCACGAAGCTCTCGGTGAAGTACGCCTTCAGAGTCCTCGGCCCTGACACGCTCGGCTTTATCCGGCCGTCGAGGAGTCTGAATGCGAGCCTCTTTCCGAAGATGCCCAAAAAAGGGACCATCGCATTCATCTCCCAGAGCTCGACCCTCGCGACCGCCCTGCTTGACCGGGCGGTCGAGAAAAACGTCGGCTTCAGCTACATCCTCTCCCTCGGCGCAAAAGTCGATCTCGGCTTTTCGGACCTCATCGACTATCTCGGCGTCGATCCTGAAACGAGGGCAATCATCCTTTATCTCGGCTATATCGCGAGGGGGCGCAAATTCATGACCGCGGTGAGGAGTTTTGCGAAGAGCAAGCCGATCGTGGTAGTCAAATCAGGCAAGTTCGACATCTCGGCGCAGGTGTCCCTCACGCACTCGGGGTTCCTCACCGGCGAAGACAGGGTCTATGACGCGGTCTTCAAGAGGGCGGGTGCGGTGAGGGTGGACGAAATCCTCGACCTCTTTTACATCGCCGAGACCCTTGCGAAAGAGAGACGGCCGAAGGGAAAGCGTCTTGCCATAGTCACCAACGCGAGTGCGCCGTCGATTATCGCTGCCGACGCCATGCTGAGGCTCGAAGGAGAGCTCGCCACGCTCGAAGACGCCACGGTGAGAACTCTCCGCGAGAAGCTGCCCTATCTGAAGCAGGTCCAGAATCCTCTCAACCTGCTCACGAACGCCTCGCCTGCAGACTACCAGACAGCGGTGCGGAGCTGTTTGAATGACAGAAACGTAGACGGGATTCTTGTGCTCCACGTGCCGAACTTCGGCTCCCATCCCCGGGAGACCGCCGAGGCGGTGGTCTCCGCGAGACAGGCGAATCCACACATCCCCCTCTTTACCGTCTGGATGGGAGGCGACCTGGTGGAAGCCGCGAGGAACCTCCTGAACGAGAACGCCATACCCACCTTTGTGACCCCTGAGCAGGCGGTGAGGAGCTTCATGTACCTCTACCGTTATGATTACAACCTGCAGATGCTCCAGGAGACCCCCGAAACGATCCTCAGGGATTTTTCTCCTGACCGCGAGAAAGCCCAGAACACGATCAGGAATGCCTGGCAACAGGGAAAAACGCTCCTGAGCATGGACGAGGCAGGAAAGATCCTCGAGTCCTACGGCATACCGGTCATCGCCACCTTCAGTGTGCAGAACGAAGACGAGGCCCTCAGTCAGGCGGAGAGGACAGGCTACCCTGTGGTCCTGAAGATCGCCTCGGAAAAGGTCTTTCACAAGTTCGAGAGGGGCGGCGTGTTCCTGAATCTCAAGGACGCCGCTTCGGTGCGTGATGCCTTCAGGAGGCTGCGGGGGCTCGCCGGGGAAAGCGGAGACCCTGACGCGGCGGTCCTCATACAGCCCATGATCACCCTGCACGGCTTTGAGCTGGCGATCGGGGCAAAGAAGGATCCCACCTTCGGCTCTGCCATAATCTTCGGCTCGGGAGGGGAACTTCTCGAGGCGCTTGAAGACTACGCGATCGGGCTCCCGCCGCTCAACCAGACGCTCGCGAGAAGGATGATGGAAGAAACGAAGATCTACAAATTCCTCCGGCGCGATGACCGCAATAAGGAGATCCTGCGGGTCCTGGAAGAGACGCTCGTGAGGTTCTCCTATCTCCTCACCGATTTTCCGAGCATCAGGGAGATCGACATCAACCCTTTCTTTATTACCCAGAAAGACGGCTTTGCCCTGGACGCGGGCATCCTCCTCGAGAAGGAGGCGGCACCGAAGTCTCAGGGTGAAGAGGATCTCTGTCCCCCTCATCTTTCGATCTGTCCTTATCCCTTCAGGTATGTGAGGGAGACCGTCCTCGAAAACGGCGTCCCCTCGCTGATCCGGCCTATTCGGCCGGAGGATGAACCCCTGATATACCAACTCTTCACGACCCTGTCGGAAGAGACCATCGTCTTCAGGTTCAACCAGCGCCTTGTTGATATGCCGCACGAAAGGCTAGCCCGCTACTGCCAGCTCGATTACGACAGGGAGCTCGCCTTTGTCGCGCTCGTGAACGAGTCGTCCCACTGGGACAGGGTCATCGCGGACGTGAGGATCATGAAGTTCCCGGACCTCGAGACCGCGGAACTGGCGATCCTCGTTGCCGACGAATGGCAGGGCCATGGCATCGGCACGATGCTCATCGATTACTGTGTCACGATATCCCGCGAGCTGGGGATAAAGACGCTCATCATGGAGATCCTGAGGACGAACAACAGGATGCTGAGCCTCGCGAGGGGAGAAGGGTTCAAAGAGGATTTCGCGGACGAAGACATGGTACGGATGTCACGGGTCCTGACGTAGGGTCGTGTGTGCTCTTCTGAACCTCTCCGCCACCGAGATTACTGCGCCAATAAAAATGAATCGCCCTCCCCGGCGGGTCCGCCTGGGGGCGGATGAAAAGTGAATGGTGTAATTTCACCGCCGAGTTCGCAGAGTACGCTGAGGAAAAGCTTTCCGAACAAAATCGTTCAAGTCCTGAGCGGAGCCCCTTCTCTCTCTGCGATCTCAGTGTCCTCTGCGGTTAAATTTCCGAAGTCCGTTGAATCGTGAGGTAATCGTGAAGCCGACAAAACTCTTTCGCTTTTCTCTGTGCTCTCTGTGGCGAAATCTTCTTAGGGCGTAGAACGAACAGTTGACCGTTCTTTTCTCGGTGCTCTCTGCGGCTGAAAGCCCTTTCCTACTTTTCCTTCTTCGGAAGCGGAAGCGACGTCGCCATGCCCTGCGCGATGAGTTTGCCGGTTTTCTCGCTCTCGGCCCTGAATTCGACGACCATGATACTCCTGCCCCTGTGCACAACCTTCGCTTCGGCCTTTATGCGGTCTCCCGCCGTGGTCGACCTGAAGATATTGAAGCTCCACTGCACGCCGACCGCATCGGTGATCGAATTCACTGCGATCGCGAAGGCGACGTCAAGGAGCGCGAAGATCAGCGCGCCGTGCGCGATGTGGTGCGCGTTGAGGTATTCCTCCTTCACCTCGACGCTCAGGTGCGCATACCCCTCCTCTGCCTTCACCAGCTCCATCTGGAACAAATGAAAGAGCCTGTCGCCCTTCAGGATTTCGTTGATCCGGTCCATGCTCTCACCTCGCCGTGCCTGGTTTCGCATATCATGCAAATTTCGTGAACGGGAAATCAAGGGGCTGGGCGTCTTTTTCCGGTCATAGGTCTGTCTTGGGATTAAACGCTCACGTTGTCACCCTCGGAAAGTCAGGCATGGATCGAAGCCTCGTATATGCGATGAGATTCCGGTAATGAGGCATCCCGGGGATGTCACCGAAAGTGGTATGCCGCATTGAGGAAACAACGGTAGTCGTCAATTTTCGAAGGTATCGTCCTCCAACGGCGGATTCGCCGAGGCGAACGATACAAGGCTTCTCACCACCCCTGACTTTCCGAACAAGACAGGTTTTCTGCACCGCAAGGGCACATTTGTCATGAACATTTCATGCTGCGGTCATAACCGCGTAACATTTCTCTATTAAACTATGGGCAGTGATCAAGACAGGAAAGGGGGCAGGGCCATGAAATGTATCGCATGCGGAAGGGAAATGGTAGACCGCGGAGCTTTTTATGAATGCTCCAACATTCTCTGCGATTATGTCGAAGATATCATCAATCACAGGGAGGTATGGGTGAGACTAAGACAGGAAAGGAGGCATTGCGATGGGCGTACTCTCAAAAAAAGTCAAAGAAGATCAGAATGCGTGTCCTTACTGTGAAGCCGAGGACGATGTGTGCAGGGCATCGGTGACGTCCCTCAAAATAGGGGCACTGGCACGCTTTAAGCGCTGCAACAGTGAAAACTATGACAACTGCGCGCTGTTCCTGGCAAAATGTCTGAGGAGCAGGCACTACAGTTACGGGTTTTAAGGGATTGTCCCCCACAACGACAGCGGAAGAGGGCATTCAGATTTCGCGATTACTTCACGATTCAACGGATTAAGAAGATTTCGCCGCAGAGAGCACAGAGAAAAGCGAAAGAGTTTTGCCGGCTTTACGATTGCCTCACGATTTTATGGGATTCATTAAGAAAGGGAACTTCTCTCGTTGAAATCCGGACTAATCAGGAAGTAATCGAGAGGCTAGAATTGGGTTCTTTTTGCAGTCCTCTTTGCAGTCCTCGGTGAACTCGGTGGCAGAAAGAGCTTTTGTCAC
>DATJWU010000008.1:0-3901 GCA_035501055.1 Thermodesulfovibrionales bacterium | reverse complement strand
CATCGTCGAAAAACCCTTCGGGACGGACCGGCTGTCGGCGATCGGCCTGAACGATGTGCTCATGGAGGGCTTTCGTGAGGACCAGATCTACCGCATCGATCACTATCTCGGAAAAGACCCTGTGCAGAACATCCTCTTCCTCCGTTTCAGCAACGCCGTCTTCGAAAAACTCTGGAACTGCCACTACGTCGACAACGTGCAGATAACCGTGGCCGAAGACATAGGCATCGAGCACCGGGGAGGCTTCTACGAACAGACGGGGGTCGTGCGGGACATTGTGCAGAACCATGTGATGCAGATCATCGGACTGATCGCCATGGAGCCTCCTATAGGATTTAAGGCTGATTTCATCAGGGACGAGGTGGTGAAGACCCTTCGTTCGGTCCGGCCGATCGATGAGAAGTTCATCGACGCTTTCATGGTGAGGGGTCAGTACGGTCCGGGCACAGGAGGAGGCCCTTCGGCGGGTTACCGTCAGGAGCCGAACGTCTCGCCGCTTTCGAAGGTGCCGACCTTTTTCGCCGGCAAGTTTTACCTTGACAATCTGCGGTGGGCGGGCGTCCCTTTTTACGTCCGCACGGGCAAGCGATTGCAAAGACACGTTACCGAGATATGTATTCAGCTAAAACGACTGCCGCTCAGGCTTCTCGGACGTGCCTGCGACGTGATGGAGCCGAATGTCCTGGTCCTCACGGTGCAACCCGACGAGAAAGTATCTCTGCGGTTCAATGTGAAGTATCCCAATGAGGTGAGCCGGATCTTTGGAGCGGAGATGGTCTTCGACTACCATCGGACCTTCGGGGTGACGGAGCATTCAGCCTATGAGCGGCTCCTGCTGGATTGCCTGAAGGGAGACCTGACGCTCTTTGTGAGACAGGACGCGGTAGAGGCGATGTGGGAAATCGTCGATCCCATCATCGCCCGGTGGGAAGAGGTCGAACCGGACGGTTTCCCGAATTATCCCGCCGGAACATGGGGGCCGAAAGACGCGCACCTCCTGCTCGAAGAGGAAGGCCGCTGCTGGATAACGGGATAACCACCGAAGAATCCCTCTGTCGTTCCTGTTTGATTTGCACCCCGGGACATGGATGACTGAAAAGTCTTTTGCAGCGACACCGTGGCCATGTCATGATGAAATTCTTGATGCGCACATCAGCTTGCAGTCACGCATGGAGAATATCATCATGACATCTGATAAGATCATGTCGAAATCAAAAGACTTCAAAGGCATTCATGTCCCGGCTGAACACTCGCTGATCAGGGGAATCTGCGTCGTAACTATTCCTTCTGTGTCCCCTTCATAAACTCCTCGATCGCCTTGATCCGGCTCTCGAGTTTTTCGAATTCCCTGAAGTGGAGCGACTGCGGACCGTCCGAAAGGGCGTGTTCAGGGTCTGGATGGACTTCGATCATGGCCCCGTGGGCGCCTACCACAACCGACGCGAGGGCCATCGGGAGTACGAGCCCTCGATTCCCGGTGGCATGGCTCGGGTCGAAGATCACCGGCAGGTGAGAGCCCGACTTTACAAGCGGTATGACCGAAAGATCCGAGGTATTGCGTGTCGCGGTCTCGAAGGTCCGGATTCCTCTTTCACAGAGAATAACATCCTGGTTCCCTTCAAAGAGTATGTACTCTGCTGAGGCGAGCCATTCCTCTATGGTCGCGGAGAGGCCCCGCTTGAGCACCACCGGCCTTCTCATTTTGCCCACCTCTTTCAGGAGGTCGAAGTTTTGCATGTTGCGGGCGCCGACCTGGAGGATATCGACATTCTCGGCCACCGTTCCGACATGCTCGGGGCTCATCACCTCGGTGACCACAAGGATGCCCGTCTCTTTCCGCACGTCCGCAAGGAGTTCTATTCCCTCTTCTCTCAGACCCTGAAAACTGTGGGGGCTGGTCCTGGGCTTGTATGCCCCGCCGCGAAGTACGGGGATTCCGAGTTTCTTCAAGAAACGGGCGGTCTTAAGGAGTTGTTCCCTGCTCTCGATGGCGCAGGGGCCGGCGATAAGAAGAAAGGGCGCCTTCCCTCCGATCTTTATGCCCCCGCCCAGTTTCACGACCGTATCCGCCGGATGGAAGTCCCTGCTCACGAGTTTGTATGGCTTCGTGACGTGGAGTATTTCGAGAATCCCCTTGATGCCCCGGAAAGGGGAATCATCGATCCAGCCCTGGTTTCCTATGACTCCGATGGCCGTCCGCTCGGCGCCGGGAATCGCGACCGGTTTGAGACCGATCTTTTCGATCGTCCTGTTGACCTGATCGATGTCTTTGTCAGTGGCCCAATGGTGCATCACAATCAGCATGGCAGCTCCTTTTCCCCGCCCGGAAAACATCCCGGCAGTACGCATATTCTACAAAATCACGGGAAGATAGGGAAGGGCGCGGCCAGTCCTATCAGGGCTGATGAAGAACTCCCTTTCGGTCATTGCGACCCCGGACTTGATCCGGGGGACAAGCCGGTCTTCATTGAGTCGGCCCTTCAGAGATTGCTTCGTCGCATAAGACTGCTCATCGCAATGACATTACAGGAGTTCCTCAAGAGGCGTCACGTCATCACCCCAAACCTTTGTGATATAATTTGTGCAGAGGTGAGGAGGTCGCTGCTATGCGCAGAAACACGCAGGAGGGACGGGACGACATATGCTGAAACTACGTGATGGTATCGTTGAGCTTTATCGAAAGGCGGCAACTTCGATCCCTCCCGATGTCGAAGAAGCCCTCAAGAACGTATTCGAATCCGAAGAGGACCCTGAAATAAAAGAGTGTCTTTCGAAGATCATCGGGAACATCCGCCTTGCGCGGCGTACCGAAGGACCTGTATGCGAGGACATAGGCGTGCCTGTATTCTCTATCGCGGCGCCCCGGGGGCTCAGTCATCTTGAGTTGAGGGAGACCGTGCGCGAGGCGACTGTTCTTGCAACAGAGAAGATCCCCCTGACGCCCAACGCGATCGATATCCTTACCGGTGAGAACACCGGCAACAATACCGGCGTCGGATTCCCGATCATCTCCATCGAGGAAACGACGAGCGACACCCTGAGGATAGACCTCATGCTGAAAGACTCGGGGTGCGAGAATGTGGGAAATCTTTACCGCCTGCCTGATGAAAAACTGGACGCTTCGATGGATCTTGAAGGCGTCAGGAAATGTGTGCTTGACGCGGTGAAAAGGAACCAGGGGAAGGGCTGTCCCCCCTATATTATCAGCGTCGGGATCGGTGCCACCGACGACCAGGTCTCTGCCCTTGCGAAACGCCAGCTCTTCAGGAGGGTGACCGATTGCAACGATAATCCCGAGATAGCAGGGTTCGAAAAGAAGCTGCTTGATGAGATCAACCTGATGGGAGCAGGCGTCGGGAAGACGACCGCGATAGGCGTGAAAGTGGGGATGAACCACCGCCATTCTTCGTCGTTTTGCGTGTATACCTTTGTCTCCTGCTGGTCCATCAGAAGGGCGAGACTTCTCTGGTAGTAAACCTTGTAATTGCATAGTCCGGCAGGGCAGGCATACCTCAAATGCCTTGTATAATGCGATTGAAATTGAGATTTGATGGTTTGGAGGTTTTGACCGAAAGTGACTTTCCACTTTGAGCACAATAAGGTGGGCGTTCAATTTTTTAAGGTATCGTCCTCCTACGGCGGATTCGCCGGGGCGAACGATACAAGGCTTTTCGGCATACCTGTCCTTTCAATTGGGACGAGGTTTGCAACCAGAGGGTGAAGATATTATAAAGGAGGTTTCTTGAAAATCTTTATCGCAGGCGCCACAGGCTTTGTCGGAACACATCTCCTCAGGGCACTGAAGGAGAAAGGGCATTCGGTAAGATGTCTTGTGAGATCACCCGAGAAGACCTCCCTGTGGGAAAAGTACGGATTTGAAGCCGTCTCCGGCGACATAACC
>DATJWU010000007.1:0-6675 GCA_035501055.1 Thermodesulfovibrionales bacterium | reverse complement strand
ATTTTCGATGAAGGTTACTCTTGGCATTTCACGCTGCTAGAAATCTGATCCAGATCCCTCCTATTGTAACGGTCGGCTCAGGGTGCGTGACAGAGCCGTCAAGTTACGCGGCGAAATCCTTGGCAACAAAAATATGACGCGGGTGAGAAGTACTGTGAGCAGTCGTTGCAATGTCTCTCGTCGCCGGTCGGTTTGTTTGTGGCTGAAAGGCGCACCGTACCATAAGGACATCAACGAGAGCTATGGGAAGAAGAAGTGACCTGTTCTCTCACTGCCTGCCGGGGCGAATCGTGTCCTCTGGAAGTTGAAGCATATCGCAAGAGGTTCTGAAGCGCGTCTTCCCTTCTCACCCGGTGAACCTACCTGCGATCTTTCTCCCGTATGGACGCGATCTGTTCCGTCGGGATTACGATGAATCCTGTTTCGCTTTCAATATAGACGTCCTGTTCGCCCATCTCGACGAGGACCCCGGTATAGACGGTGTTGTTCGCCAGGACTTCCACGACTTTTCCGACAAGATCGATCATAGGTCACCTCCCTTTCGAAGTCCCGAGGTTGCGGACCATTTCGGCCCCGATGAGAAATATGCACGATGAATAAAAAACCCAGAGAAGGAATATCACAAATGCCGAAAGAGGGCCGTAAATCGTGCCGAGCCTGGCCACCCTCACGACGTAGAAGGTAAAGAGGTGCTTTGCGGCATCGAGGAAAAGGGCGGTGAAGAGCGCCCCTGAGAGGGCGTGGCTGAGCGTCACCTTTTTCCTCGGGAGGACCCAGTAGAGGGTCAGGATGACGAGAAAGACGAGCAGCAGCGGGACGACAAATTGCAAGAGAAACCCCGAAACCCTGCCGGGCTCACACCCAGGGAAGAACTCCCTCAGATGCTTCAGCATCGAGACCGCTGAAGCGGTCCCGAAGGAGATGAAGACCGCCGACATGACGCAGGTCACGATGATGACCGAAAGGATAAGTGAGATGATGAAAAGACGTCTCTCCTTTGTTCTGAAGATCGTGTTGATCGATGTCTCGATGGCGGAGAAAAGCCCGAAGGAGATCACGCTGTAAACGGCAAGGGTGAATTTGCCGATCCCCTTGTAGGTGATGATCCTCTTCAGTTCCTCGGTGATCTCGGAGGTGATCTTCGGAAAGAAGCCGACGAGCTTTGAGAGGAAGAACTGGTAGAACTCCCTGTTCTCACCAAGGACGTAGCCGAAGAGCGTAACGAGAAAGAGGCAGAAGGGGACAAGCGCCATCATCGTAAAGAACGAGATCGAAGCGGCGAGCATCAGACCGCCGTCCCTGAAGAAATCGACAAAGCTCCTGAGGATGACCGCGGGGTATCGCATCACCGGTTCGCGGGGTTCTTGTGCCTCACGTAGATCCTGATCGGTGTTCCGCTGAAAGAGAACCTCTCCCTGAGGCTCCTTTCGAGAAAGCGGAGAAAGGCATCTTTTATCCCTTCGGGTTTGTTGACGAAGAGCACGAACTCCGGGGGAGCCGTTTTTACCTGCGTGATATAGCTGAGCTTGACCTGTTTGCCCTTGTAAAGGGGAAGGGGGGGCATCTTCTTCATGGTCCTTCCCAGAAAATCGTTGAGGTCCGACGTCGTGATCCTTTTTTTCCTTTCGGCCATTACCGCATCGATCAGGGGGAATACCTTGGTGACTCGTTTGTGTTCGAGGGCCGAGACCGTGAGGAGAGGGGCGTGGGAAAAAAACCAGACTTTGTTCCGGAATTCCGCGGTGTACTGTTTGAAAACGGTCTCGGGGTCGGCGAGCATGTCCCACTTGTTTATGAGAAAGATCGCACCCTTGCGGTACTCCTCCACGATACCGGCTATGCGCTTGTCCTGCTCCACGATGCCGGAGGAGGCATCGAGGACCACGAGGGCGACATCACAGCGCTCGATGCTCCGCACCGCCCGCACCATGGTAAACCGTTCTATGGAGTAGCCGATCTTGCCTCTTTTCCTCATGCCGGCAGTATCAATCACGAGATATTTCTTCCCGTAGTAGGTGCAGAGGGAGTCAATTGAATCCCTCGTCGTCCCTGCCACCGGACTGACAATCATCCTGCTCTTCCCGGTGAGGGTATTGACTAGAGTAGATTTTCCGACATTCGGCCGCCCGACCACGGCTATCTTCGGGCAGTCGATCAACAGCTCTTCTCCCTGTCCCTCCGGGAGGAGGGCAACGAGCTTTTCCATAAACTCATCGAACTCATATCCGGTCTGCGCGGAGAGGGGGAGAAGCTCGTCGGCACCGAGCTTATAGAAATCATAGAGCCTGTCTTCCCTGGTCGGCGCATCGACTTTGTTCACGGCCCAGAGGACCTTCCTGCCCGAGGCCCTCAGGATATTTGCGATCTCGACATCGTCGGAAGCAAGCCCCTCCTTTCCGTCCATGAGATGGACGATCACATCCGCTTCGTCGATTGCGAAGAGCGCCTGCTCCTTCACCTCCGAGAAAATGTCCGCTGAGGGTTCGGGATAGAAGCCGCCGGTGTCGACGACCACGAATTGTCTCCCCTCCCACACGCCGTCCTTGTAATTCCTGTCCCTCGTGACGCCCGGGAGGTCTTCAACGATAGCCGCCTGAGTGCCGACCATCCGGTTAAAGAGGGTCGACTTGCCCACATTCGGCCTGCCTACAATCACCACAAGAGGTCTCGCCATCGTTGTTTCACACTTCCCTTTCTCGATAATACTGTGAGCTATTACTATAACCTAACCCGCATTATTCATGCATGCGCTGGTGCCATGTCCAGACCATTTTATCCATAAATCTTATGGATGCGGACAGAACATAGCATTTGAGCGGCTTTATTTGCCCGATACTCAGACAGTATGCTCTTTGGAAATAAAGAGGGTAAATACCCCGAAGGCTTTCGGGATCGCAGACCGAGAATGAGCGAAAATACCATGTTCTTTCATGGTGAGCATAATTATGAATTATCTGAACGAAAGGGCGATGACTGAAAACTGCTGAAAGTTATTCTTATTCGGTCACTTCAAAGATGAAATCGATCTCGACGGGCGAATCGAGGGGCAGGACAGCAACGCCAACGGCAACCCTCGCGTGCCTGCCTTTCTCGCCGAAGACTTCGGAAAGGAGCTCTGAGGCGGCATTGAGCACCTTCGGCTGATCGGTAAAATCCGCTGCTGACGCGACGTAGCCGTTCAGTTTTACACACCTGACGACCTTGTCGAGGCTTCCGAGATGCGCCCGTACTATGCTCAGTGCATTTACCGCAGCCTGCCTCGCGTCTTCCCTGCCTTCCTCAAGCGACACCGACTGACCGAGTTTTCCCGTATGAAGGAGCTTCCCCTCCCGCAGTGGCAGCATCCCGCTCAGGAACAGGAGGTTCCCTGTCCTCACGCAGGGAACGTATGCGCCCAACGGTGCGGGAACAGAAGGAAGGCTGATCCCGAGCTCTCTTAGTCTCTCTTCAGGTGAATTCATGACTTTTATTATATCTTTGCGGGGGCACAGTGGCAAGAACAAAAGTCCTTCATTCCTGATATGCCTCGCGGGGAATGAACGGACGGGATCCGGTCGGTTCTGTTATCATATCACAGAGCTCATGCATAGGCTGATGACCGCAGTGACCGCGCATCCACGGACAGGTGGTTTTTCCCGGGCCGCCCAAAGCCGTCAGGGACCTCTATGAACCTGCGAAGACGCGAAAAGATTTTCCGGTGCGTTTGGGTGATTCTCTTTATTCTTTTGCGTGCCACAGGGGTTTGTTACGGGGTGGCGCCCGAGGAGCATGTCGCACAGGCAAAGGCGTTCCTCGAAAAGAAAGAGTATGACGGTGCTATCCGCACCTTAACCACCTGTGTCGAGACATATCCGGACGATGCACGCTGCCGTGGACTCCGGGGAACCATATTCTCCCTCAAGGGCCGGTTCCGTGAGGCCCTTCTGGATTTTAACCGTGCAATTGAACTGTCGCCGGTCGATCCAGGGGCGTATCTCGGGCGGGGGGCGGTATACCTCTCTCTCAAGGAATATGAGAACGCCATCCGCGATTTCACCACGGTCATCTCATCAGGAGGCAGGCTTCTCGCCGTCGCTTACGCTATGCGAGGGGATGCCTACCTGGCGACTTCACAGGGAAACAGGGCCATTGCCGATTATACCGGGGCGATCGAGGCAGATCCGCGTAATTATGTGTTCCATCTTTCCCGGGCTGAATTATATCACGCAAAAGGCAGAAGGCAGGACTTCCTCGCGGACTGCCGGAAAGTTTATGAACTGAATCCACGCATCGAGGCTGATAACTTTTGCAGCAAAACCGCTGCCAGGGAGGGCCTCCTTCATCTGGTAGTTGCTGAACCGACCAGGATGCTTTCCACTTTCAATAAAACGATAGATGCCGCGCCCAAGAAGGCGATCGGGTACTTCCTCCGGGGGACCTACTACCTCCATGCCGGACTTTACAAAAGGGCTGCCGCAGACTTGTCGAAGGCCGCCGAACTCGGTCCGGGGGATTATGATATCCTGACTGCACAGGGCGATCTGTTCTCAAGCCAGGAGGTGTACGATAAGGCGGTAAAGGCTTACGAAAAGGCGATTGAGCTGAAGCCCGGGAGGATCGACGCCATGGAAAACCTCTCGCTCTGCTACAGAAAGAAAAGAGACTATCAGAAGGCGCTGGACATCATTTCCCGCGTGGTCCTCGCCGAACCGGAAAACCCCTTTCTCCTCTCGGATCAGGCAGAACTGTATCTCTTCACAGGCAGAGAGGCGGATTCGGTCAGGTCTTTTGAACAGGCCCTCGCCATTGTCGGCAGAGAGATCAAAAACGGAAATGCAACTGCCGATACTTACGGCAGCGCGTCCTGGGCCGCACTGTTCCTATCGAAATTCGGCGATGCCGAAAAATTCGCAGGCGAGGCCCTTTCCCTCAATCCCCTGGCCTATTCCGTCCGCGCCGCGCGCGGGCATGCCCTTCTTTTTCTGGGCAAGAAGGATGAGGCCTTCGAGGAATACAGAATATTCATCGAGCGCGGCCAAAACGAGGCCTTCGTGGGGAATATTGAAGAACTGAAAAACAGCTTTACCCTTCTGGTAAAGCGCTATCCGGAAAAAAGATCTCTCCTGGAATGGGCGCAACGGCAGTTGTGGGTGCAGTAAACCCGATCTTGCACAGGGATATGATAAACGGAAGGCGTATCAGGCGAAAAACCTCTTATCGCGATACCGCGTCTGCCTTCCGTCTTGTGGCAACGGCAGGGTGAACGGCGGCTCCCTTTATGCGTAAGCGCACCTTGCCGTGTTTCCTCTCGTTCTCTATTTCGCGCCCTTTGTCAGGCTCGCCCTGAGTTCTTCCGAACCCGGGTTCTTGACCTCGTTCCTGATGAGAATATCTGCAGGACTTACCGATTTGTCGTAATACGCACGGTTCAGGCTGTCGGCGGTGTCCACGACCGCCCCTTCAAGCGATATGCCGAGATAGACTCCCTTTGCCCTTGCGAAGGAGATAAGGTCCGCTCTGATACCTTTCGCGGCCGCCCCGGCGCCGACCGGTCCGATCGCCGCGGATACGTCCCCTCCGAGCTTCACGCTCGTCGTGAGCAGCGCATCCACTCCCTTCTGGGACATGACGAGCGTGACCACCTCGGCGGCCGATGCGCCGATCTGAAGACCGAAGCTCACGGAGCCGATATTGTAGAAGGCGGGCTCGCTCCACTCGCCCGTCTTTTCGTCACGCACCAGAAGGACCCCGCTTCCGCCTGAAGCGCCGAATATGAAGGCCCCCTTGAGTATCTGCGGCATGATCAATATCCCTCTTGCGTCCTTCAAATGGTCATTGAGCCAGGTCATTTCCTTGTCCGCGACAAAGGCATCAAAGGTGACCCGTGACCTGTCGACAAGCCCCTGCGCCTTCGCCGAGTCTTCGGCCCGGGCAGGCGCCGGGGCGACGGCAAGGACCAGCATCGCGACTACACCGATGAGTGCAAAAGATACGACTGGTGATATTCCGTAATTACGTTTCATTCTTCCTCCCTTGCGCCATAACAGGCTTTCTCACACATTATGGTTTTCCGAAATGCCCCACCGTCATATCTGCAGGTCGTCGCAAAACCATATAAGTATAGCATGAGCGGGGCAGCTCAAAAGGATCTATCTCCCAGTATGAAAAAGACTTCATTTCGAATAAGGTGACGCCGTAAGGAGGCGCGTTATGCTTCGAGGACATAGGTCCCGGGCGACTCATCAAGCACAGGATAGCCCTTGTCCTGCGCGCCCCGCGAAGGCGGCGCGACCTGGCCCTGTGAATGCTCGGTGAGCCAGGCTTCCCACGCAGGCCACCAGGAGCCCTCGCGCACGGGTGTTTTGGCCCGCCAGGTATCGGGATCGATCTGAATGTCTCCCTGTTTCCGTGTCGCAACCTGATACCTTCGGCGGGGGTGGCCCGGCTCACTTACGATTCCTGCATTATGTCCTCCGCTGGTCAGCAGAAAGGTCACTTCAGTGTCCGTGAGCAATTCGATCTTATAGACAGACCGCCAGGGAGCCACATGGTCTTTCACGGTCGCGACAACAAACATAGGGACGTGCAGATCATTGAGCGCGATTGACCGTCCTCGCACGACGTAACGGCCCGAGGCGAGTTCGTTGTTCAGGAAAAGATTTCTGAGGTACTCCGAATGCATGCGATAGGGCATGC
>DATJWU010000006.1:0-3846 GCA_035501055.1 Thermodesulfovibrionales bacterium | reverse complement strand
TCGCAACTCGAGGTCATCCTGCGATGCTGAAATCAAACCCTCTCCGGAATCTCTTCCGCCGCTTCGGACGAAATCAGCGAGGTCAATTGCCTGATCCACTCCCGTTAAGACTTTCCCGACTTCCTGCGGCTCATACTTGACCCCCCCGAAAGATTCCTCGATCCAGAGATGGAATGTTGCCGCATTGATCTGGATGCGCATAGTCGCTTCCGTAAGGGTAGAATTGATCCGTTGGCGCTCTCTCAGACGGTTGACGCTCAGGAGGAGAATAATAGAGAGCATGCCGATCATTATGACCGTGATCGGCATCCAGTACCATTGCCGTGAGTTTCTTAAAGGGGACATCGGGTGAGATAAGGGGCCCACGGGATAGCTCCCCCAATAACGCCACCCTGCATGTATCTCAAGTCCCGGTTCTTGTGCGGGGCATTAGACATAGTTTTCACCACTCATCATGATTCTTGTCGTCACAGAACTGAAGAAATCCCTATTCCTCAGTACAGTTGAACAAAAAATGGCGCGAATGTCAAACCGTGTTCAAGAAGCAGCGTCTTGCCAATACGACGCGAATGTTCTCTATTACTAAACGAAACAAACGCCTTGAGAGTAGTCAGATAGTGCGCGGAGTCCGGGAAGAAGCTAATGTTCATGTTTATCTCGTCTTGTTTCTCCGCCTGTGACTTCATTTTTCCGTCTTGTTTGTCCCTATAAGCCCCCTTTTATGAACCATATTTCATCGTGGGCAAAGAATCAGGGTTTTTCCGGAGGGGGTATAGGGGAAACCCCGATTGTCCTCATTGAAGGCGGCGGTGATAATAAAACATGAACATGGATCAGGGTAAGGTAGGGCAATAGAAAATCATCAAGGCAATCATTCAAAGGGAAAAAGGAAAGGAGAAATAATGGCAGCGACTATGACACCGAGAGAGAGGGTTTTGAAGTTTCTGAAGGGAGAGAAGGTAGATCGTCCGCCGATCTTCAGCGGCATGGGCAATGTGATCAAGCCGGTGCTCGACAAGAACGGGATAATCTTTTCGAGGGTTCACAGGGACCCCGAGCTGATGGCGAAAGCCGCAGCCGGAATGTACCGTGAATTCGGCTTTGAGTGCGCGGTCGTCCCCTTTGACCTCGGCGTCGAGGCAGAGGCGCTCGGCGCGAAGATGAATTTCTACGACGAAGTAGAGGGCCTCCTCTATCCGACGATAAAAGAGAAGTCCGTGAAAGAGGTCGATGATCTCAAGATCCCCGATGACCTCGCACACGCCGGGAGGATTCCGGTCGTCACCGGCGCGATAAAGGCCCTTCGCCGGGAGCTCGGCGATGAGGTCGCCATCGGGACCTATGTCCTCGGACCCTTCACGCTTGCCGGACAGGTCAAGGAACTGGATGAACTCTTCGAAGAGTCCTTTCTCGAGCCCGAAAAGACGAACAAACTCCTCGAAAAACTTTCCGAATTCATCATCAGGGTGTTCAAGATATACCGCGACGCCGGGGCGGATTATTTCACGCTGCGTGAGATGGGCGGCACATCGGATGTCATGAGCCCGAAGAGCTTCAAGAGTCTTATTAAACCGCACCTTGTGAGGATTCATTCTGAACTGCCCCATCCCAACATCCTGCATATCTGCGGCGACACGAACTCGATCATCCAGGACATGGCGGAGTGCGGGGCCGACGCCATCAGTGTCGACCAGAAGAACTGCATGGCGGAAACGAGACAGAAGCTTGGACAGGGCGCGATTATCCTCGGCAATTTCGACCCGATAAAGGTCCTCCATAAGGGAGAGGTCAAGGACGTGGGACCTGCAGTCCTGGAATCCCTCAAGGGTGGGGCAAGCGCAGTGTGGCCGGGCTGTGATCTCTGGCCCGAGGTGCCGGGCGAGAACATGGTTGCACTCATGACCGCACTCAAGGGTAAATAGCAATTGAAGAAAGGCCGCAAACCATGAAGCTCGTTCAGATAGCCGGATATCTCGGTTCAGGCAAGACGACCCTCATCATTGCCCTGAGCAAGGGGCTGTCTGAGCAGGGGAAGCGGGTGGCTATTCTCGTGAACGACGTGGGCGAGGTGTCCGTCGACGGGAGCGTCATGGAGAAATACGGTCTGACGGTAAAAGATATCGGCGGCGGGTGCATCTGTTGTCAGGTTGCAGGGAGTATGCTCAAGACACTCGAACTTCTCGCACACGGACCGAACCCCGACATCATCATTATAGAGCCCACGGGCATGGCGGTGCCGAAGGCGATAAAAGAGACCGTGCTCATGCTCAGCGTCAAGAAAGTCGCCATCGATATCGGACCTACGATAGTCCTGTTCGACATGACGCGCGCCGAGAAACTCCTGTCCTACGATACCCTCAAGAGGCTGATTACGACGCAGTTGCAGGACGCGGATATCGTCGCATTGAGCAAGGTCGATATGGTCTCTGAAGAGGCTGTCGGGCATGCCGGTGAAACGATCCACCTCATAAACCCGAAGGCCGATATCATCAGGCTTTCGACGCGGACGGGCGTGGGCCTTACCGGCCTGGTCCGGGCCGCGTCGGAGACAACGGTTCGCGCATGAAACGGATGCCTGGATTTATAGAAGTGAGAAACCTCCTCCATGAGGAGATACAGAGCTACTCCCTCACCGCCACCTTGTCAAGGGAGCGCGCCATTGATCCCCCGGAACTAAGGAAATTCGCCGCTGACCTCATGGTCTCCGTGTCTGCCGCCTGTTTCAGATACGGCGCAAAGGATGTGGGCCACATCAAGGCACACATAGAGCATGAGTCGGGCTTTCTCAGTGCGGACACCCTCGGTGATCCTGCCGATGTGATGGTGGAGGGCAGGGACGGAGACCCGGTGAGGAGTTTCAGGATAATCGTAAACTCGGTCATTTTCGGTCTTGCCGGAGAACGTATCGGAAGGGCAACAGAAGAATCATTGGAGGCGGTGTCCCTCAAATTCGGTCTTGAGAAAGAGCAAAATGACACGGGCGACCGTTCAGGGAAATAACTCAGGGAAACAAGGAAGAAGGACATGAAAGAGACTATGCACAAGGAAGCAATCGAAGTGAATATGCAGGACTACCGGATCGAGAGCGAGCCCTTTTATCTGCCTATCACGGATGAGGTGGAGCTCTTTAAGATCGCCTACGAGAACAAGCTGCCGCTCATGCTGAAGGGGCCGACCGGGTGCGGCAAGACCAGGTTCCTCTCTTATATGGCATACAAGCTGGCGCTCCCCCTCATCACGGTCGGCTGCCACGAAGACCTGACCGCAAGCGATCTTGTCGGCCGCTACCTCCTTGACGGCAGCTCCACCCGCTGGCAGGACGGGCCGCTGTCACTCGCGGTGCGGCACGGCGGGATCTGTTATCTCGACGAGATTGTGGAGGCGAGGAAAGACACGACGGTGGTCATCCACCCGCTTACCGATGACCGGCGCGTCCTCCCCGTGGAGAAGCGCGGCCAGATCCTTGAGGCGGCAGATACCTTCATGCTTGCTATCTCCTATAATCCCGGATACCAGACGGTGCTTAAGGACCTGAAGCAGAGCACAAAGCAGCGGTTCATTACCCTCGATTTCGACTATCCCGCGGCGAGCCTCGAAGAAGAGATCATCGTGCACGAAAGCGGGGTCGACCGGAAGACCGCCTCGGACCTGAGGAAGATAGCCGAAAAGATACGCGGGCTGAAAGACAGGGGACTGGACGAAGGGGTCAGCACGAGGCTGCTCATTTATGCGGGGGTACTGATAAAGCGGGGCGTCGATCCTCGCCGCGCCTGTACTGTGGCGATGATAAAACCGATTACGGACGATCCTGAAATCCAGAAGACGGTCGAAGAACTCGTGTCGGCA
>DATJWU010000005.1:0-6640 GCA_035501055.1 Thermodesulfovibrionales bacterium | reverse complement strand
GAGAACTTGTATTCGTCAAACCTTCCCCTCAGCACCTGGAGGTCTTTCGACACATCCGATACCTGGGAATAGAGAGACGTCTGACTCTCTCTGATGGCATTGAAAGACTCTTCCTTCGCCGTGCCCGCCATCTGCTGTTTTGCCGCGGTCAGATCCTTCTGAAGTTCCGTGATCTCCCTCCTGAGCCTGCTTACGTCTGACCTCAAGGCGTCCGTGTCGGATGTGGATGCGCAGCTCGTCATGAGGACAAGGCAGCAGAGCGCGAGAAGAGCGGCCTTCGGATTGAGGGTCTTGTGAAACGTCATGTTACTTCTTCCTCTTCATAATGATGAGGTGATCCCTTCTGTTCTTCGCCCAGCAGTCCTCGGTCTGTTCGGTACAGACCGGTTTCTCCTTCCCGTAACTGATAGTATCTACGCGTGACGACGGGACGCCCAGAGAGGCGAGATAATCCTTTGCCGCCTTTGCCCTGCGGTCTCCGAGCCCGAGATTGTATTCGGCCGTCCCGCGTGCGTCGCAATGGCCTTCGATGAGGAGCTTTTGTCCCGTATTCTTTAAGAGATAATCGGCGGCTGCCTTGAGGACGGGTTTTGCGCTGTCGCTGATGTCATATTTGTTGAACTCAAAAAAAACGTCTTCGAACATTCCCGAAACTTCCTCGGACTTGGAAGGTATTTCCTTCGATTCGACCTTCGCGGTCTGTTCGGTGATCTTCTCAGGGCCTTTCTGCGTCTCACCCTTCTCTTTGGCCTGCTGCTCCAACTCAGGCTTGGTCTCCTCCGGTTTTACCTCTTTTTTCTCCGCACACCCCGAGCCGATCAGACCCAGGAATAATGCCGCGATCAAAAGCCTTCTCATCATGAAAACCTCCTGTAGATTGCTTATGGTGACCAGCGAGGACCAAAGGCCCTTACCCCTTTTGGGGTTATCCTCTTCTGTGCTTCTCCGTTCGACCTCATGATATAGACCGCCCTCTCACCGTCCCGATCGGATGTAAATACTATAAACCTTCCGTCAGGAGAAAAGGAAGGGTCTTCGTTGTTTCCACGGTCAGTCAATTGCATGGGGCCTGTCGAGTCGGGATTGACAATAAAGATCTGATTTTTGTTGCCGAGCCGCCCCGCATAGGCGATCTTGTCGCCCCGGGGAGACCAGGAAGGCGAGGTGTTGTAGGAACCGTTATAGCTGAGTCTCCTGATATCATTGCCCTCGGCATCCATGATGAAAATCTGGGGTCCTCCCTGCCTGTCTGAAACAAAGGCGATACGGGCCCCGTCAGGCGAGACCGCAGGGCTCACGTCCACGGACCGTGAAGAGGTGAGGCGGGTCAGTGCGGATTCCGAAATGCGGTAGCGGTAAATGTCGGGGGTCCCCGCAACGGATGAGGAAAAGACAAATTCATCGGGATTGGGAAAGAATCCCCCTGCCAGGTTCGTGCCTTTTCCGGAGTACACGTTCTTCTCCTGGAGCTTTTTGAAGTCAAGAAGGTAAATGCCCCATTGCCTGTTCCTCTCTGAAGAGTAGAGCAGCCTTGCCCCGTCTTTCGACCACCGCGGTCCGAGCAGGATCGAACCCTGTACGCCAGGCCTGTTCTGCCTCTTGCCGTCCCAATCGGCAACGACGAGTTCGTCGTGTCCTGCCTCCCGCACGATGTAGGCGATTCTTGACCTGAAGATACCGTTTTCGCCCGTGATCTGACGATAAATGTCATTGGCTATGGTGTGGGCCAGGGGACGGAGGAGAGAGGCCTCGCTCTGGTACTCCTTGCGGAAGGCCTGTTTTCCCTCGGCAACGTCGTAAAGCGCGACTTCGACGGTAATATTCTTGTCGCCCGTGACCTTTCCCTTGACGACAGCCTCGGCGCCGATCACCGACCAGTTCTTCGCGTTGAACGGTTGTGAGGGACTTTCGATGAAGGCGCCCCTGTCGAGCGCCAGGAATATGCCGGTAAAATCGAGATCATCCCTGATGGTATCGGAGATTTCCCTGCCGGATGGTCCGGCGAATTCGGTGATCGCGATCGGAAGCCGCTTCGACGCCGGTGAGGTTATGTCGATGTAGATCTTCGCGTGAGCAACAGAGAAAGAGAAGAAAATAGTGAATAGTAAATAGTGAATAGTAAACAGTGAAAAGTGAGAAGTGAGTCGTGAACCGTGAATCGTGAATCGTGGCACGATCTCTGTGCTTCGCCCTTTGCCCTTTGCCCAGCGCCTATTGCCTATTGCCTTTTGCCAATGCTTCACGGGTAGAACCTCACGCCGATTTCCATCTCCTGCGGCGGCGGCGTTACCGGGCTCGCCTTGGTGATCGCCCGAAGCGCCGAGCGGTCAAAAAGAGGAATGCCCGAACTCCTTTCCAAATTGAGCACCTGTAAAGTGCCGTTCTTCAGTATCCGTATCGAAACCACGGCTTCTATGTTCTTATCTTTCAGTATTTCCGTGGGAAATTCCCAGTGCTGTCGAATCTCTTCTCCCATCCTGGCTGCGTAGTCGCCGGCAGGGAGAGTCTTCCCCTGCTTTGCCACACCCACCACAGGAATCTTCTTCCCTGTGCTTCTTTCTCCCGTAGATGCCACCATCCTTCTCAGTTCATCCCGTTTCGCAATCCTTTTTTTCGCCTCGAGCGCGGCAATCTTGTCTTCAACCGCCTGCTCCTTCGCGTGCTCTTGCTTCTTTTGGGCGGCCCTGGCGGACTCGTGACTCATCCTGCTCTCTGCCCTGGTTTCTGCCTGTGGCTGCGGGGCCATGTTCCCGGCCCTGGGGGCCTCCTGGACGTTTGCCACAGACTGGGGGCTGACAAGTGTTACCACATAGGGCGAGGGCATGACGAAGTGGTTTGAGTGCCTTGCTGCCCAGAGGGTTATGGCGAAGAGGGTAATATGAAGGAGAAAGGAAAAGAAAGCGGAGCGCGGAAGGGATGCGCCGTTCATTTCATCTGTATTGACGGCTCGGTGATCATGCCGAGTTTTTCGATTCCCGCATCCTTGATCTCGCCCATTACCTCGACCACAAAGCCGTAGGGAACGGATTTGTCGGCCTTCAGGAAGACATTCGGGTTCAATTTCCCCGCCGCCTGAAGTTTCCTTTTCATTTCCTCCATAGACACCGGGCTGTCGTTCATGAATACGGTGCCCTCCTTCTTGATGATGAGCGTGATCCGTTCTTCAGTGGGCAGGTCCTTCCCCTTTGCCTTGGGCAGGTTCACGTCAACGCCCTGCTGCATGAGCGGCGCGGTAACCATGAAGATAATGAGCAGGACGAGCATGACGTCCACGAGGGGCGTCACGTTGATTTCGGACATCGCCGACCTGGACTTCTCTGCCTTCACTTCGCCTCCTTCGAAAAGAAGTCGAGAAGTTCTTCTGAGAAGTCTTCCATCTCGATGATCTTCAGCCTGGCATGGCTGAGATAATAGTTATACGCAACGACCGCGGGGATGGCCGCGGCGAGTCCGGCTGCAGTGGTGATCAGCGCCTCGGCGATGCCCGGCGCCACCACCGCAAGGGAGGCGGACCCCGCCGACCCGATGCCCCGGAAAGCGTTCATGATTCCCCAGACCGTACCGAAGAGGCCGATAAAAGGAGTGGTCGAGCCTGTGGTGGCAAGAAAGTTGAGGTACTTTTCGAGCTTGGCGATCTCGAGCGCTTCAAACCTCCTGAGGAGCCTCTTGATCTCATCTCTGTTCACACGTCCCTCCTCCGTGTATACGGACTTGAATACGTTGGCGAGGGGACTGAGCGTGAGGTTCTTGGCGTAAGCGAAAAGACCTTTCATGTCGCGGCCTGCCCTGAAGACCCGCAGGAAGGCGTCCGATTCCTTCGACGCCCTCGAGAGATAGCGTTGTTTGTAAAAGATGATCGCCCACGAAACAACGGAAAAGAACAGAAGAATGAGGAGCACCGCCTTTACCACATAGCCTGCCTGGAGTATCAACTGAATTGCCGTATCTTGCATATGTTTCCTCTGTCGGTTACGAAGATTTTCATTATTTTAAACCAGATTGAAAAAAAATGCACACCGTCAGTAACCATTTTGACTGTTCACCTGTGATCCCGATGGGGAGATGAGGGAATTCCCGGGAAACCCGAGTTACCGCTCTCGCTCTTTCAAAACTGGTGGCGGCAAGAAAATCGACCAATCCATCGACGTCTCTCGCAATTTCGGGGCCTGGCGTGTCCTCGTCCCTTGAATGTCCTCTCCTAATTCTTCCCTACCTGGGTAGGATTGACCCCCTGCAGCAATTCCACTAAACTCGAAGCAATTACAGAATCTGCTCATTAAGGGCAGGGGATAGACTGAACAATGAAAGGGGGAGTTATGTCTAAGGCACTTAGGGGACTAGTGGTATTGGTTTCCAGCTTTGTGATGCTGATGGCCGTCATCGCATACGCTTCGACCACGACGGTGAAGATTGAGCCTAACAACTCGGAGTCGACCGCTTCGCAAATTGACGATTCCAAGACCGAGGTAACTGTTTATTATCCTTTTTCAGCTTTTGACTGAGGCAAAGCACGCAATAGTGCCAGCCCGCTGACAAATGAGTCTCATCTGTCAACGGGCTGGCACAGGTACGTCCTGTCGCCGGCTATTTCGTGTATATCAGTCTTATCAGCGCCATGCAAAAGGCGAAGATAAACCCATAACTGAAAGAACGTGTCGATCCTCAGTACAGCTTTGCCCTGTCTCTTTCTTAACCATCCCTGCCTGATATTACGAGACCTGTTAAGTCTGGCGTGATCGAGTATGCCGCTGCATATTCCCTGACGATATCGAGCTTGACCTCAGACCAGTTGCCAATCTCATCAAATTTCGTCATCCCCGATCCCCCGTGACAGTATCATATGCAAAGGCACTTCTAAGTGCAATAGCTGAACAGCTGGAATGATCAAGTATAATAGAAAACACACGAGATGTCGGAGACCATGAGAAAGATAAAACTCACCATTCAATATGACGGCTCGTCCTATCACGGGTGGCAGGTCCAGCCTCAGGGTACGACGATCCAGGGCCTCCTGGAAGAGGTGATCGGAGAGATAACCGGTGAAAGGCCGCAGGTGACCGGTTCGGGGAGGACCGACGCAGGAGTCCATGCCCTCGGCCAGGTCGCATCCTTTGATTCGGGATCGGTGCTCGCGAACGATGTCCTGAGAAGGGCGCTGAATGCGCTGCTTCCGCGCGACGTAAGGATAACCGCCGTAGAGGACGCCCCTGCGGATTTTCATCCGAGATACGACGCGGCCCGCAAACGGTATTTCTATCTCGTCGCGAACACCGGGACGGTCCCTGTCTTCATCGACCGCTATGTCTGGTGGTTGCGCGCACGGCTTGATGTTGAACAGATGAGGGAGGCAGCGGTCTTTCTGAGGGGCGAACATGATTTTTCTGCATTCAGGGGAGCGGGTTGCGCTGCCAAAGATCCCGTGCGTGAAGTCTACAGTCTGGAGGTGGAACGGTTCGACCGGATGGAGTCGCTTTTTGCGGGGTTTCCGGGCCCCTTCGTAAAGATTTCTGCTGAGGCGAACGGCTTTCTCAGGCACATGGTAAGGAATATCGTGGGAACGCTCGCCGAGGTCGGCAGGGGGAGGATGAGACCGGAAGCGGTGGAAGAAATCCTCCTTTCCGGAGAGAGACGTCTTGCCGGGCCGACGGCCCCGGCAAGAGGACTTTTTCTCGAAGAGGTTTCTTACACCCTATAGTTCTTCACCCTCCATCTTTTCGAACTCCTCCCTCTTTTCCTGGCAGTCCCTGCAGTAGATCGCGAAGGGCAGCACTTTCAACCGCTCGGTATTTATCTCTTCCCCGCAGTCCTCGCATTTGCCGTACGTTTCCTCCCTGATCTTCCTCAACGCCTCATCGATCTTGAGGAGCATCTCCCGGTGCGTGGCGAGTCTCCTCAGGTTAATATCTTCGTTGAGGTCGATGACCGACCAGTCACCGTCGTCCAGTACCGATTCGACAAGCTGCCGGGTCTCGCCTTTAATATATTTTCCGATCTCGGTTTTCGCCTCTTTTACAATCTCTTCTCTCATACCGATCAGCTGCTTTCTCAGGACGTCGTCTTTCTTCATGATCGGGGGCCTGGGAGCCGCTTTCTCCGGACGTTTCGGAGCCGTTGCCGGTTTCGCAGATGAGGAGACCTTCCTGACTGTCTTCTTCGGGGCCGCGGCGGGTCCCTTCTTCACCGTCTTCTTGACGGTTTTCCCGGGGACGGCTTTCTTTGGCGCGGTCTTCTTGGGCACCGCTTTCTTAGCCGCGGACTTCTTCGGGGCAACTTTCTTGGGCGCCGTCTTCTTGGGAACAGTCTTTTTCTTCACTGGTTTTGCAGGTTTCTTCGCCATTCCTTTGACCTCGTCATTTCAGAGTATTCTTTTATTCATTATAATACGGCCGGAAAAAATTGCCATGCATCAGGAACCTAGGGAAGCACCTGCCCGCCGGTACTCATTCCCTCCCCTTCGAGCCGTGCGACGGCGTGCATTTATGCCCTCCAGGACATGATCGCGGCCCGGTGCTATTCCTTCGCCGCGGGCTCCTGGGTCTTTTCTTCTTCCTTAAAGACTTCGAGGATGCTCCTCACCTGGATGCCCGCCTGCTGGAGCGCCTTCTGCACATCAGGGAGTTTTGCGTCCCTGACCTTCACG
>DATJWU010000004.1:0-2634 GCA_035501055.1 Thermodesulfovibrionales bacterium | reverse complement strand
GTCTCCAAAAAGAAGAGCAGAAGAGACTTCTCAAAAAGCTGGAAAGAGTCTTTAAAAAGGTGCCGAAATCACCCAGAGGGTTCGGCGCGAGAAGCGTCCGGGAGGACCGCGACCGTGGATGAACTCGTGGTTGACGCAAGCACCCTGAGCGCCATGTTCCTTAAAGAGGAAGGACGCGGGCATCTCTTTATGGAAGGAGAAAGGTATAAACTGATATGAACTACGAAGTGGTAATCGGGCTTGAAGTGCACGCGCAGATGTCTACCGACTCGAAGATGTTCTGCGGCTGCGCGACACAATTCGGCGCAGGACCGAACTCGCAGACCTGCCAGATATGCATCGGCATGCCCGGCGTCCTCCCGGTCACGAACCGGAAAGCGGTGGAGTTCACGATCAGGACCGGTCTCGCGGCGCACTGCCGCATTTCTTCCTACAGCAGGTTCGCAAGGAAGAACTACTTCTACCCGGACCTGCCGAAGGGATACCAGATAAGCCAGTACGAGCTCCCCATATGCGAACAGGGTTATGTCGATATCATCGTCGACGGTGAAAAGAGGAGGATCGGTCTCACGCGCATACACATGGAAGAGGACGCGGGGAAGAACATCCATGAAGGCGCGGGAAATTACAGTTTTGTCGATCTCAACAGGGCAGGTGTGCCGCTCATGGAAATCGTTTCGGAGCCGGACCTCAGGACCCCGAAGGAAGCCTCTGAATACATGAAAAAACTGCGGACCATCCTGCGCTATCTCGGGGTCTGCGACGGCAACATGGAGCAGGGCTCGCTGCGCTGCGACGCGAATGTATCGATACGCCCTCAGGGAGCGAAGGAACTCGGGGTCAAGGTCGAAATCAAGAACATCAATTCCTTCAGGTTCGTCGAGAAGGCCCTCGAGTACGAGATAAAACGGCAGAGGGCCGTCACTGAAGAGGGCGGACGGATTTTTCAGGAAACGCGCCTTTGGGACCCCACCACAGGAACGACACAGTCCATGAGATCAAAGGAGGAGGCCCACGATTACCGTTACTTTCCTGAACCGGACCTCGTGCCGATTGTGGTTGAGCAGAAGTGGATCGATGAGATAAAGGCCTCCCTTCCCGAACTTCCCGACGCGAAGCGGGGACGCTTCATTTCGGCATACGGCCTGCCGGAGTACGACGCGGACCTCCTCACCGCCGAGAAGCCCACGGCCGACTGGTTCGAAGAAGCGATAAGGGCCGGTGCCCAGCCCAAAACAGCATCAAACTGGATGATGGGCGAGCTGATGCGGCTCCTCAACGAAGAGAACAAAGCGATTGAGGAGTGTCCGATAAAACCTTCTCAGCTGGCGGGAATGCTCGCACTGATCGACTCGGGTACGATCAGCGGGAAGATCGCAAAGACGGTCTTCGAAGAGATGTACAGGACCGGCAAAGACGCGGAAGTCATCATCAAAGAAAAAGGCCTTGTGCAGATAAGCGATACCGGAGCGATAGAAAAGGCGATCGACGAGATCATCGCAAAGAGCCCGAATGAAGTCGGACGGTTCAGGGGAGGCGACGAGAAGCTTATCGGCTTCTTCGTGGGTCAGGTCATGAAGGCGACAAAAGGCAAGGCGAACCCGCAGATCGTCAACGAGATACTGAAGAAGAAACTTACCGGATAGCCTCTGTAAACCTTATTGTTGCAGAAACCGGCAGGACAGGTCGTAAATACTTTAAGGTATCGCTATACAAGGCTTTTCGGCATACCTGCCCCGCCGAATTTGGATTGCCTTTTGCAATTGGAACTCTAACGCCCTTTCAGCGCCAGATGGGCAATAAGGAGTCTTAACACCTCGGAGGTGCCTTCCCCAATCGTGAGCAGCCTCGCGTCGCGCCAGTGGCGGTGCACATCCATTCCGTCTATGTATCCGTAGCCCCCGTGAATCTGTATCGCCTCATCGCACACCCTCAGCGCCGTCTCTGCGGAGAGGATCTTGGCCTGCGCCGCCTCTGACGCGGTGGCCTCCCCTTTTTCCCTCAAGTGTGCGGTGTAATACGTGAGTAATCGTGCGGCATTGATGCCGGTGAGCATATCGGCGAGTTTCTGGCGGATCAACTGAAAATCAGAAATACTCCCGCCTGCGGCCTTTCTTTTGGTGCTGTATGACAGGGCTTTTTCGTACGCGGCCTGGGCAATCCCCACGGCAATCGCCGCAATCGATAACCTCCCCGCATTGAGTATCTCCTTCACGCACTCGAACCCCTTCCCCTCTTCTCCCAGGAGATTCTGCCTGGGCACGATACAGTTTTTCAGACGGACCGATGAAAGGTGGTTGCCCCTGAACCCCAGTTTCGGAATATTACCCGTCACCTCAAACCCCGGTGTCTCGACAGGCACGATAAAGGCCGAGATTCCCTTATCGGTCTTCGCGATGACAAGCACAAAGTCCGACTCTGCGGCGTTGGTGATCAGGGTTTTCCCGCCGTCGAGGACGTAGCGATCACCCGAAAGCACCGCCCGTGTCTGGATCGCTTTTGCATCAGAGCCGCAGCAGGGTTCGGTAAGGGCAAAGGCGATGAATCTTTTCCCTTCCACGAGACCCTTCTCCAAAAGAAACTCATCTTTCTGATGGTCGTCTCCGAAAAGCCTGATGCCCTCACACACCATGT
>DATJWU010000003.1:0-2176 GCA_035501055.1 Thermodesulfovibrionales bacterium | reverse complement strand
CTCTCAGTAAACAAAAAAGGCAGGCTTCACCGGACTCACTCGCTCCCTAATGTGTACCCTTTGAACACGGGGTTCCGGCTCACCTGTTCCCTCAGGCCCCCTCCCTCGAATTTCCCGTAGGCCATAGAGTCGTCATAGAAGCGGACAGAACGCTTCACACGGTCGATTTCGAATTTGCCCCCACCGGCGATCACCCATGCAGGATCGTCAATATCGTACCGTTTCTTCCCCTTCTCATAGGTCCCTTCGATCCCCTTCTCGTTGCAGAAACGTTCGACAATGTCGGCGTGGTAGGGAGTGAATTCACGGGGAGAGAGCACGAGATATTCGGTAGCGCCTTTGCGAATCAGAACGAACTTGCCGCGGAGGATGCCCGGAACCGGCCTTTTCGCGACGATCGAATAATAGTAGCCCGAGTAATCGACCACAATGAATTTCATGTCCTCTCACTTTACAAGCTTCATGCTGATGTCGGCCGCAGGCGCCGAATGGGTAAGGGCGCCGACCGAGATGAGATTCACGCCGCATTCGGCTACCTCACGCACCCTCTCCAGGGTCATGTTGCCCGAGGCCTCGATAAGGGCACGGCCCTGCACGATGCCTGCGGCCTTCTTCATCTCCGCCGTCGACATGTTGTCGAGCATCACGATGTCGGCGCCCGCGCGCAACGCCTCTTCGAGGTCCTTCAGACTCTCCACCTCCACCTCTATCTTCATGAGATGATGAGCCTTCCGTGCAGCGCTCACCGCGTTCCCGATGCCCCCTGCCGCCTCGATATGGTTGTCCTTTATGAGGATTCCGTCGAAGAGACCGAACCGGTGATTCAATCCACCTCCTGCTCTGACCGCATATTTTTCCATGAACCTCATGCCGGGAGTTGTTTTCCGTGTATCGACGATCCTGACGTCGAGCCCCTTTATCTCTCTCACAAAGTCGCTCGTCACCGTCGCGATGCCGCAAAGTCTCTGGAGGAGATTGAGACTCACTCTTTCGCAGGTGAGGAGTGTCCCCGTCCTGCCCGATACCGCTGCAATGATATCGCCTCTTTTGACCCTTGCCCCCTCTTTCACGGAAACGCTGAATTCCGTCTCAGGGTCGAAAAGCTGAAAAACCTCCTTCGCGAAGGGCAGACCTGCAACGATAAAGCTCCCCTTGGCGATCATCAACGCCTTTGATTGCTGCCTTTCTGGGACGAGGAGCGACGTAGTGACATCACCGCTGCCGATGTCCTCTTCGAGGGCGCGTCGGATGAATTCTCTTACGCCTGCCGGGATGTACACGACCGCTCCTTTGCCGGTGCTGCGCCGGACTTTTCCTTCCCCAAGGTCTCTTCCCCCCTCACCTCTCTTCGCCCCGTTACTTCTTTCTGAAAAGCGAAAAGAGTCCCATGATCCCGCCGACAACCGCGCCAAGGGCGAGGGAAGAACGCCAGTCGAGCAGCGTCGTCATCTGTCCTTCCACTGTGTTGGCGATCGTCAAAAGCGATGCGGAGTTCTCGGCGACCACCGTCTTTGCGCCGATGATCCCGACCGCGCTCCTGTTCACTGAGGTGGTGTCACGCGACAGCGATATCTGTGAAAAGGAATAACTGAGATTCGTAGTGTTCCCGGCGGTAATCACACTGATTCCCTGATTGAGCCGGATCTCGTCGGCGCGCACGATAGCCGCTGCGCTCTGGGTCATCTCGATGCGCTCGCCGTCAATACTCAGAGACGCCACCTGCTGGAGCTCCACGTGCCCTCCCTCGACAGCCTTGACGGAACTCTGCCGCACCGTAATGAATTCTCCTTCCACCACGTCGAGGGTTCCCCCGTTGATCTCCTCTGTTGTCCTGTCGGTCATTACTCACCCCCCGCTTCCTTCAGACGGTTAATACCTTTCTCAAGCCTCTCTTCCTTCTGGACGAGTTCCTGATACTTCGCCTTTTCTTTTTCGATGATCTCCGCAGGAGCCCGTCTGAGGAAATCCTCATTCCCGAGCTTCCTGTCAAGGAGGTCAAGGGACTCCCGCACTTTCTTTTTCTCTTTTTCGAGCCTCTCGATCTCCCCTCCGATATCCAGGAGCCCCTCAAGTGGCACGTAGAGTTCGAAGGAACCCCTGACCGCGGTGGCGGAGCCCTTCGGCCTTCCGGTATCGGCGCCGATGATGACCTCTCCGAGTCTCGCGAGCCTCCTCA
>DATJWU010000002.1:0-4195 GCA_035501055.1 Thermodesulfovibrionales bacterium | reverse complement strand
GATTTCGGTTTCAGCCGGATCGGCCTGGTCAGCAACCCGACGGTGTACGGTCTGTACGGTGATGCGGTCCTCGCGTCCCTCAAGAAGGTCTGCTCCTCTGTGGACGTGATCATCATTCCCGACGGAGAAGAGTACAAAGATTTTCTCTGGCTGCATTATATCCAGAGCGAACTCCTGAAATGCAGACTTGACAGGAGTTCCGCGCTTGTCGCGCTCGGCGGGGGGGTGATCGGCGACATCACGGGGTTCGCGGCATCGACCTACATGCGGGGCATATCTTTTGTCCAGGTCCCGACAACCCTCCTCGCCCAGGTTGACAGTTCGGTCGGCGGCAAGACCGGCATCAACCATCCTCTCGGGAAGAATATGATAGGTACCTTCTATCAGCCCAGACTTGTGTGGGCTGATGCGGACACCCTGGCGTCGCTCCCGCACAGGCAGGTGCTCGCGGGCATTGCCGAGGTGATCAAGTATGGGGTTATCTGGGACGAGGAGTTCTTCCGTTTCCTCGAAGACCAAAAGGATAAGGTCCTCGGACTTGACAGGGATGTCATGGAATTTCTGATCAAACGATCCTGCGAGATAAAGGCAGAGGTCGTTTCACGGGACGAAAGAGAAGGGGGGTTGCGAGCGATCCTGAACTATGGACATACCGTCGGCCATGCGATCGAGACCGCCACTGGTTATACGGAGTACCTTCACGGTGAGGCCGTAGCGATAGGGATGCATTGCGAGGCGCGGCTTGCCGGCCTGCTCGGATATCTTGACGTGAAGGACGCCGAGAGGATACGCTTCCTCATCGACTCCTACGGTCTCCCCACCGCGATGCCCCGGGGCATCCCCACGGACAGTGTCATTGCGCCTATGATGCGCGACAAGAAGGCCGTTGCCGGTGAGCTGAAATTCATCCTCCCCGAGAAGATAGGGCGCGTAAAGATAATCGGCATTGCCGATACGGAGAAGATCGTCGAATCCCTCGGACTCTGCTGATGATTGACGGGCACGCGCAAAAAACTCTCTCAGGGCGGCGGGTTTCGCGGAGCGACGCCTCTATGCTTGCTTCCGCCGCGGGAGCCGAAGTGTTTCATCTCTTTTCCGCTGCCTGCCGCATCAGGGAAAGGTTCAGGGGAAACAGGATCGATCTTTGCTCCATCGTAAACGCCAAGTCCGGCGCATGCTCCGAAGACTGTGCCTATTGTGCGCAGTCCTCGAAGAGCAATGCCGATGTCCCCGTATATCCCCTTGTGACCGGAGAAACGGTCATGAAAAAGGCGCATGAAGCGAGGGAGGCCGGGGTCAGGCGCTTCTGTATCGTGACGAGCGGAAAGAAGGTCGGCAAAAGGGAACTCAAAGAGATCGCATCAATGGTCCGTAAAGTGCGTCAGACGGGCTTCCTCCCCTGCGCAACTCTCGGTCTTTTGGACAAGGACGAATTATCGTTGCTTCAGGACAATGGGCTTGAGCGGTATCACCACAACCTTGAGACTTCCGAGAGGTTTTTCCCGGGGATATGTTCGACCCATTCCTATGGAGACAAGATGAGAACGATCGGAGCGGCGAAGTCTCTTGGTCTCTCTCTCTGTTCCGGCGGCATTTTCGGTATCGGTGAATCCTGGCAGGACAGGATCGATATGGCGTTCGCCCTGAGGGAGATCGACACCGATTCGGTGCCGATAAATTTTCTGATCGCGGTGAAGGGGACCCGCCTTGAGGCGCGGGAAAGGCTGCACCCCTTCGATGCGCTGAAGATCGTGAGTCTTTATCGCTTCATCATGCCCGAAAAGGAGATCAGGGTCTGCGGCGGCAGGAGACAGACCCTCGGGGAATTCAACTCCATGATCTTTATGGCGGGCGCTGACGCGCTCCTGACAGGCAACTATCTCACCACGACCGGAACGCCGTATGATGAGGACTTGAGACTTATCGAGCAGTATGGACTTGAGATAGAAAGGGGATAGCAGGCTTGAGGTTACAAGGCTTCTCTCCACGCCTGTCTTTCAAATACGACAGTTTGCTGCAACGATGAAGGAAAACCATGGAAGTCTTGGGGCATAAATTTCTCGATAAGATAAGGACGACGATTTCCAAATACGCTATGCTCTCGGGCGGGGAAACAATCCTCGCCGGTCTCTCGGGTGGACCCGACTCCGTCTGCCTCCTGTATGTGCTGAGCGCACTCAGGGATGGACTCGGTCTGAAACTCCACGCACTTTACGTCGATCACGGTCTGAGGCCCGCCGAAATTCCGGGTGAGATAGATTTCTGCAACACACGGTGCAAGGAGTTGGGGATTCCCTTTACGGCAGAAGCGGTTGAGGTGATGACCTACGCCCGTGAGCAGGGCATGAACAGACAGGAGGCCGCGCGGGAGCTGAGGTACAGGGCGTTCGGCGAAACACTGGCCCGGATACAGGGACAGCAGATAGCCCTCGGACATAACGCGGACGATCAGATTGAAACGTTCTTTCTCAGATTCCTGAGGGGGGCAGGACCGAAGGGCCTTTCAGGAATGCCGCCGGTGCGAAACAACATCATCAGGCCGTTGATTGAGACCGGCCGGCAGGAGATAGAAGAGTTCCTCGAAGAACAGAAAATCACCTTCATTACCGATTCATCCAACCTCAAGGAGGATTACCTCAGGAACAGGATCAGGCGCATCGTGGTGCCTGAGTTGAAAAAGATCAACCCTGCCCTGATCAGGACGACAGGAAAGACGATGGATATTCTGCGTGAGGAAGAGCGCTATTTCGATCTTATCGTCACCAAGACGCTTATGCGGCTCATCACCAGAAAGACAGAGGGCAGGATCGACCTGTTCCTCACGCCGCTGGAGGCAATCGAAAAGGTCATCCTCCGGAGGGTCCTGAGAAGGGCGATCGATGAGACAAAGGGGCTTCGCGGCATTGAGTTTGTGCATATCGATTCGATCATCGACTTGATAAAGAAGGGGAGGCCCGGGGACAGGCTTTATCTCCCGAAAGGGCTGAGGGTTATTAAGAATTATTCGACTTTGGTGATGACCTCCGAACTTCCTGTCAGGATCGGGACGCATTCCCTCAGCGTTCCCGGTGAGACTGTCCTGGAGGAGATCAGGGGCGTGATCAGGGCGGCCGTGGAGGAGCCTGGTGATTACTCCGGCGAGGGAAAGATGCTCGCCTTCTTCGACGCGGACAGGGCGGGGACGGTCCTCACGGTTCGGCCGAGGGGAAACGGTGACTTCTTTCATCCCGCGGGATTCGGAAAGAGAAAGAAACTCCAGGACTTCTTTGTGGACGGGAAGGTTCCGAGAGATGAACGGGATGAAGTGCCGATTGTCACGGCAGTGGATGATATCATCTGGGTCGCCGGTTTCAGGGGAGACGAAAGATTCAGGGTGACTGAAGAGACCAAAAGGGTTCTGAGGCTCGAATTTAAGAAGGCGTTGTAGGATGCGTGCCTCGTCTTGATGGTGCACACAACGGAACGGCGGACATGAATCGAAGTCCTGTACATGCGATGAGAATCCGAAGGCGAGTTGTCATGACGTTTTCCTCAGAACAATACCCTCATTGAGCAAATATCCGTGGTCGTCAACTTCTGAAGGTATCGCGGTACAGAACTTCTCATCACGTCCGCCGTTCCGGAAAGATATGAGGTTTGGTCAGTTTCATGGCCTTTGTCTGCAAAATCGACCTGTTTCGTATAAAATAAAGTTGTTATAACACATACTGTCGGGCAGGAATACCTCAACGCCCTGCACATTTTTTTTGCACACGGCCTGATAAGTTATCGCACAGGTGAGGAGGAGTGATTTATGGTTCGAGTTCGTTTTGCGCCGAGCCCTACGGGTCATCTGCATATAGGAGGGGCGAGGACCGCTCTTTTTAACTGGCTCTACGCGCGGCATGAGGGCGGGACATTTATTCTCAGAATAGAGGACACGGACACAAGCCGTTCCACGGATGAATATATCGGGGCGATCATCGAGGGCATGAAATGGCTCAACCTCGATTGGGACGAGGGACCATACCGGCAGACCGAGAGGTTCGATGTCTACAAGAGCTATATCGAGAGACTCATCCGCGAGGGGAGGGCATATCATTGTTATTGTTCTCCTGATGAGCTGGAGCAGCGCAGACAGGAGGCGCTGGCACAGGGCAGGCCGCCGAAATATGACGGCAGATGCAGAGATCTGAAGGATCCGGTTCCGGGAAGG
>DATJWU010000001.1:0-3779 GCA_035501055.1 Thermodesulfovibrionales bacterium | reverse complement strand
AAGACCATCACCGAAACGAGGAGTGTTATGGCGCAGGCGAGCATAAAGGTCCTCAGGGGTTTTCTTCTGAGATTCTTACGCGCGAGCATCAGGAACGAAAAACTTTGAGCCATTGACGACTATGTGTTTCCTTTCATCTGTCAGGACAAAATGAGAGGGAGACCCCTCGGGGTCCCCCTCATCGAGATCGTGCTGCTCTTTATTGCGGGCCCGCGGCTCTCTATTTCTTCCAGGTGCCGTCTATGCCGCAGAGGATCGCCACTTTGTCTCCGAGGCCCATGCCCTTGTGGCAGGCCTGGCAGATCGATGACGTCTTGCCGACAAGCTTCTTTGCATCCCCATCATAGAGCATGAGTGTGCCGTCGGTGATGTCCTTCTGCTTCTCGCCTGTCATCGGCATGCCGTCTGCACCACAGGCAGGAGCAAGGCTCCTCACCGTCAGGACTGCATATTTATTGTCCGCAGTCGGGAATGTATCGTGGAGCTGTCCGCCTTCGGGGATCATCTTTTCGTCCACCATCTTCAACGTTGCCGCGTCGACGACCCAAAGCCTGTCGCCGGCCGACTGGTAGATGTACTTGCCGTCAGGGCTGTAGGTCTGACGGAAGGTAAGCGTCTTTTCCGGCTCGCCGCTCAGGGTATTCCTCGCAAGCTCTTTAAGCTTTCCCTGCTCGAGGGCCGCCATGTCGACGAGGATAAAGTCGACCTTGCCGTTGCCTTTTCCCTCAGCGGCCTGGTTAAGGACGATGAGGAACTTCTTCATGTCAGGGCTGTTCGTGCCGTGGACGAACTTATAGGTCCCGGACTTATATCCGAGATCGCTCACAAACACCCTGTGCTTGTTCTGGAGGCTCTTCTTATCCACCACGTCGACATATCCCTCGGTACCCATGAAGACCGGCATGTAAAAGCTCTTCGACTGCCCTGATGCGCAGTAGAGCGGCGGCTTCTTTCCGGGGGCCTTGGCATCCGGCGTAAGCGCAACATCCTTGATAACGTTGCCGGTCTTGAGGTCGGACTTGCCGATGTGCATCTTTCCGTCGGGGTCCGCAATGTAGGTGGACCAGAACATCGTGTTGCTGTCCTCGGAATCGATTCTTGTGTCGTGTGTCGGGTGGGTCTTGCTCGTCCCGATAACAACCCTGTCGAGGTTGGCAACTTTGAGCGGGTCATCAGCGTTGTTCGGATCGATCGTGACCTCAGCTTTTGCAAAGTGACCGCCGTGTCCGGCTATATACACCGTTGCCGAATAGGCCTTTTTCGCCGCAGTCGCGAGTGAGGTCTTTGAATCAAGAAGGGTGAAGGCTGCGTATGCGCACAGAACAACCGCGAGTAACGCTACACACAAGACTGCTCTTTTTTTCATCGTTGTCTCCCCGTATTTTTCTTTTGGTTTATTGAATCTGCTTCGCCTGGAGAAAAGCCGTCAGTTCAGACTGTCACCTCCTTTCCCGCTCTCAGTAAAGGCTGGTTTTTCCCTGGCATGGTGAAACGGCGGACAGTGGTGCGTCTTCCTGTTTCTTACCGTTTTTCCGAAAGCCTGGCAAGCTGCATATGTTTTCCCGGCCCGATAATCCTTCCTCCTGAGCCTTCTCTCTGCATGTTATGGAATCCGGGAACAAACATAGAGATAATCTTACCCTACACTACGTATCAACTTATGGTCAAATAAGAAATATTAATAACTCTATTGCCCATTATGAATAGAACGGACCGGCCTGATCCCGTGCCTAATGACTGCGGCGCAGGTGCGGCGTGGTAAGTTTCGCGGGTATCTTCTTCTCTCCCGATTTTTCGAATACCAGAGCCAGGGTGATTTCCGATCCCTCTCTGATGTCTTTCGGCAGCATGAAAACCATGAGGTGAGGACCCCCCGGTTTCATTTCCACGCTAGTGCCCGAGGGGATGATGATCCTCTTCACCCTGGCCATTCTGCCGTCCTTCATCTCATGGAGTTCCGTAACGGTGCCGGGTATGTTCAACCGTGCGGAAACAAGCTCGTCGCCTCCATTGCCGGTATTCACGATCTTCATGAAAACGGAGCCCACCCCCAGCATTACCGGCGACAGCTCCACTTCTGCCCCTTCGACCGTGAGCTGGGGCAACCGGGATGCGCAGGCCAGAAGTCCCGCAACAAGGGCCGCGGCAGCAAGGCCTCTCAGAAACTGACGCATGCGCTGCATGGTGTCCTGAGGCTGCGTCATCCTCACTCGAAGGCATCCACAATATGCTCGATCCTGCTCTCTCCTCCCCGCATCTCGATGCTCAGGACATCGAACCGCGAAGGCATTTCCTTTTTGGAGGATTTGAGATAGGAGAGCGCCACCTTCCGGAGCTTGTCCTTCTTGCGGAAAGTGACCGCCTCAAAGGGATGGCCAAAGGAGTCATCGGTCCTTGTCTTGACTTCAACAAAGACAAGGGTATTCCTGTCCTCGGCAATGACATCTATTTCCCCGATCGGGGTCCTGAAGTTCCTGCTGAGAATCCTGTATCCCTTCTTTTCCAGGAACCTCACTGCGAGGTCCTCCCCCTTACTGCCGAGCGGTCTCATCGCCTTCCAGGTTCCTTAGCAGCTTGGGGATGCTCTCGACATCCTTGATGTCTTTCTGGCAGAGGATCTTCAGCACCTCTCTGAACCCGGCGAATTCCTCCCAGAGTCCTCTCAGGTGGGCACTGATCGTCTTGTTCAGCGACTCTCCCTTATCGTCCCAGTCGAGCAGTATAACGACCCTTTCAAACCGTTCGGAGATATCTTCGCAGAATTCGTAAAGGTTGCTGCCACGGTGGAGCGTGATCACCTCGCCGGTGAGGCCGAGGCTTCTCAGGGCGGCTGCATCTTTCTTGCCTTCAACGATGACCGGCACCTTCTTGTTCACTTCGTGAAGCGCCTCCATCGCCTCGCGGAGGCGCTCCGCCCTTTCGAGGTCGACTATGGACGGTCCGTGTGCGCGGATTTTCACCGCCTTGCGGTCTTTGTGAGGTTCGCGGCTGAAGGCCTTTATCAATTTCCTGTCACCTCCTCAAATATACCACAGGGACTGCAGAGAAAGCAGAGAGAGAGGGAATGTCCTGGAGGCAGCAATAGGCAATTGACTGAAGGACACCCGCTTTGCCACAGCGCACACAGAGAGGAAGCGGTCAGCTTTCCAGCTCACTGCTTTACAGTGAGTTCGAGATGCTGATGATTTCCTGCAGTTTGGCGGAGGCGGTGCCGCTGTCTACCGTATCGGCCGCGATGAGCATCGCGTCCTTCGGATCGTCTGTCTTCCCTGCAACGATGAGGGCTGCTGCGGCGTTTATGAGCACGATGTCACGTTGAGGACCTTTGTCGCCTCTCAGCACAGAGAGCATTATCCGGGCGTTCTCTTCCCTGTCTCCTCCCAGGAGACTCTTCACCTCCGATCTCCGGAGACCGAAATCTTCCGGGGATATGTAAGTGGTCTCAACCTTTCCGTCTCTGCACCGGGAGACTCTTGTGCCGTCGGAGATAGTGATCTCATCGAGACCGTCCGCCCCGTGAACGACCATTGTATCTACGGCACCGAGATTTCCGAGGACCATGGCGAGAATATCGGTCAGCTTGTCCGCGAAGACACCCAGAATCTGTCTCTTGGCCCCCGCCGGGTTTGTGAGAGGGCCGAGTATGTTGAAGATGGTCCTGATCCCGATCTCCCTGCGGGGACCGACGGCGTACCTCATCGCCGGATGGAAGACCGGTGCAAAGAGAAAGCCGAACCCGGTCTCACGCAGACATCGTTCAACCTTTTCAGGGATGAGAT